>JAHIVS010000636.1 GCA_018816605.1 Pseudomonadota bacterium | reverse complement strand
TTCCGGTGCAGAAGCCAATGAGGCAGCCATAAAGCTTGCCCGGCGCTACTTTCAATCAAAGGGACAGACCAATCGGTATAAGATTATCACCATGGAACAATCCTTCCACGGCAGGACCATGGCCACCTTGTCGGCAACGGGCCAGGACAAGATCAAGCAGGGATTTTATCCTTTGCTGGAGGGATTTGTCCATGTGCCCTTCAATGATATGGATGCCCTGAAAGCGGCCCTGGATGAGACGGTGTGTGCCGTGATGATGGAACCTGTCCAGGGGGAGGGGGGGGTGATACCGGCGGATCCTTCCTATCTTTCCCAGGTCAGGTCCCTTTGTGATGAAACCGGGGCTTTGCTCATATTTGATGAAATCCAGACCGGCATGGGGCGGTGCGGAACGCTGTTCGCCCATGAAGGGTATGGGATTTTCCCGGATATCATGACCCTGGCAAAGGCCTTGGCCAACGGGATACCCATTGGGGCCATGCTGGCCACCAAAGAGGCTGCCAAAGGGTTTGATTTCGGCAGTCACGGCTCCACATTCGGCGGGACCCCCCTTGCCACGGCTGCAGCCCTGGAAGTGGTCAAAATCATCGCTGACCCCTCTTTTCTGAATAAGGTTATTGAAAAGGGAGCCTATTTTCGCGAAAAACTTTTAGCGCTTAAGCAAAAATATTCACGGATCATAGATGTCCGGGGCAAAGGACTTTTGGTGGGAATGGAAATTGATGAAGATGCCGGATCTTTTGTGGCCGGATGTTTTAAAAAAGGCTTTATTATTAATGGAATTCAAGATAAAGTTCTGCGATTTGCACCGCCGTTAATTGTTGAAAAAAATGAAATAGACAGGCTGGTGGCTGTTTTGGACAGCCTGTTTCAGGCCGGATTATAGTACCCGGATACCCGTACTATGGAGAACAGATTGAAAAAAGATTTATTATCATTGCTGGATCTTGAACCAGAGGATTTCGAACATCTATTTAAGCGGGCCATACAGCTCAAAGAGCGCTATGCAAAGGGGATTTTCGACTCCCTCCTCACCGGGAAAACCCTGGGACTTATTTTTGACAAAAAATCAACCCGGACCCGGATTGCCTTTGAAACGGCCATGATACAGCTGGGAGGGCATCCCATTTACATGAGCACCCAGGATACCCAGATTTCACGCAATGAACCTGCCAAGGATACGGCAAGGGTTTTATCCCGTTATATGGATTGCCTGGCCATGAGGACCTTTGACCATGAACTGGTTGAAGAATTTGCCAGAAGCTCCAGCATTCCCGTGATCAATGCCCTGACCGACTCTTTTCATCCCTGCCAGATTTTAAGCGACCTTATGACCATTATCGAGCACAAGGGCGGATTTAAGGATGTAAAAATTGCCTGGGTGGGGGACGGCAATAATGTGGCCAATTCCTGGGTGAATGCCGCCAGCGTGCTGGGGCTTGACCTGAAACTTGCCTGTCCGGACGGCCATGGGATACGCCCGGATATTATTGCAAGCTCCGGGGCCGATGGGATGGACAATATTGTATTTACAAATGATCCCAAAGAAGCGGTTAAAAACGCCGATGTGGTCTATACCGATGTGTGGGCCAGCATGGGGGAGGAAGATGAACTGGAAGGGCGGCTTAAGGCCTTTGAAGGGTTCCAGGTGAACCATGACCTTTTGTCCCATGCCAAATCCGATGTTCTGGTTCTCCATTGCCTGCCCGCACACAGGGGAGAAGAAATATCCGAACAGGTGTTAGAGGCAAAAGGGGCTGCTTTCTGGGACCAGGCAGAAAATAAGCGGCATATGCACAAAGCCATTTTGGAAAGCCTGATTTTGGGGTGATATGCACCTTATTTTACAGGGGATAACCAGGAAAAAACAAGAAAGACAGGCAGCATTATGAGTGAAAAACTTTGGGGAGGACGGTTTTCCCAGGACACGGACAGGTTGGTTGAAAAATTCAATGCATCCATTGATGTGGATAAACGGCTTTATGCCAGTGATATCTGGGGCAGCGTCGCCCATTTAAAAATGATGGCCCATGAGGGGATCATCCCCAAAGATGAGGCCGATACCCTGATTGCCGGCCTTGGTCGGGTAAAGGAGAGGATGGACAAGGGTGAAATTGCTTTTTCCG
>JAHIVS010000635.1 GCA_018816605.1 Pseudomonadota bacterium | reverse complement strand
TTTCTTCCGGTATAGCTTTTATATTCCTTGATATGAAAACTGCACAACCCTCTGATTTCAACCCTTTCCCCTTTTATAAATGACTCTGCCAAAGAATCGAAAAAAATTCTAATTACATCCGCAGCCTCTGCCTTGGTCAGGCTTGCCCTTTCCTTTAACGTGGAAATCAATTCAAGTTTATTCATAGATCCTCATGTGCATTTTAAAAAAAACAAGCTCTCAATTTTTACCTGGGTTTTAATCAAGATTTAATAAAAAGTCAAGGGGTTATGATAGGAAGTCGGGAATTTTTTCAACACTCTCCAGATCCATTTCCACCCCGGCATACTGCCCCAGAATATCGATTTTAACAATGACACGGCCACAGCCTTTGTGTCGGGTGAACTCTCCTTTTAATCCCGCCATGGGACCCTCTATAACCATCACAGGGTCGCCTTTTTTCAATAGGATTGACTTGCCAGATATTAAATCAACCTTGGCACTGGTCAGCAATTTCAACGCGTCTATCTGGGAATCGGGGATGGAAACCGGTCCCCGGGGATTTCCCAATATCCTGACAGCACCTGTTGTTTTAAGGATGTTCAGCTGGTCAGCGGGCTCAATGGTGGTGCGGACAAATAAATACCCGGGGAACAGAGGGATTTCGATCATTAATTTCCGGTCTTTCCGCAGGCTTTGTCTTCTGGCCTTGGGCAAAAACGCCTCTATTTTTTTCCCGGTAATGGAGCCATAGACGGTTTGTTCAAAGTTGCTCCGGGTCAAAAGCGCATACCAGTATAAGTGCTTGGTCATTTGTTGCCAAAGTCTCCAATTCCCCGAAGGGTTATCAGGAAGGCAACGCTTTTGTCTGCAGACGTCTCTTTATATTCAAGGCCCATGCCCCAGCAATCCTTGCTAAAGGTGACACCGACCCTGTCTTCAATATTTTTGTTTGTTTTCAGGTCTTTTTCAAATGAATAATAGGCCGTCATTTGATCTGTAAGCGTAACAGTGAATCGGGTATACCAGGTTTCCGATGAGGCGATCGTATATCGGTAGGCAGTATGGATGGAATCTCCCCGCTTGTCGTAAAGGGTAGCCCCCAGGTTCATCCTTTCAAAATGGGTATTGTAGGGGGACCAGTCAATATCGGCATCCAGGGTAAAGTATTGAAAGGGGTTGAGTTCACTCTCAAGGGTGATATTGGACCACGGCTTTGATCGGTCATCCCTTGCCACGGCAAGATCATAGCTCTGGTATAATCTTGTCCAGACAAATTCTTTGTATTGATTTGATGTTGTTCCGTCCGGGTTGTCAACAAGGTTTCTGGAAACAAAACTATTGGTCAGTGACCAGGTCACAAGATTTTTTTCGGCAAGCGTGTCAAGTTCGTCAAAGTATGGCAGATCATTCTGGATTACATTGGGCTGAAAGGCATATTCAACCATGGGCACCAGGGTGTGCCGGATCTTGTCCGCAAAGTTGTTGTTCGGGGTGAAAACCCGGTTGAGCGAGGTGGAGAGCCGGGCGCCCATGTCATAGGTGGCGCGGGTTCTGAAATTATCGTCCATGCCGTTGATGTCCGTGAAATTATCCGTGTGCCAGGCGGTTGCCCGGGTGCCGACATAGGGTTCAAGGAAAAAGGCTTTGGCAATCCGCATGGGAAGATAGACTTTGGGATACACATCTGCCCTCTGCCCCTTGACCAGGGTCGCGGTGGTATCCTGGCGGTAAAAGGATCTGAATTCCGAGTCCAGGGTGTAATAAAAATCAGAAGCACCGATCTGCTGCCTGGCCCCATCAAACTCAAAGCTTGGCAGGGTTTGCAGGGTGGTGTCTGGCATATTCCCCTGGCGGGCGGTAATATTGTCATACCAGAGCGTCTGGGCGTTAAAACTATAATTGGGCCAATACTTGCTGATGGTCAGACTGTTGGTCCGGGTGGCGTCATCATATTCATCCAGGCTCCTGCCAAAGGTCTCTTCAAAATATCGGTTGGTTGCATCAAAGCCTGTGAACCCGTCCCTGAATTCAAGCAGGTAGTCTTCATCACTGGCAATATCCAGGTCCAGTTTGGCCGTGACTCCGCGGGGCAGGTCCTGGTCGTGTTTCATTCGAAACCAGTACCGCTCTGTGTCGGTCCGCTGGAGGGTGCCGGCATAACTATAATTTTGGGTATCCACTGTGCCGTCATCACGCTTTGTGTCTTCCAGATAATCTAAAAGCATGGCTCCTTTAGCGGTTTGGTTTAAGACATACCTGAATTCACCGCCCAGCTTGATGCCGCGGTCAGACATATAATCGGCCGAAAGGGTTGCGTCCATATTTTTTGAAATGGCGATAAACAAGGGCTGTTCGTATTCAACCCCCTTTCGGTCGGAATTGGTGAGCCGGGGGTTCAGAAGGCCGGTCTGGCGCTTGCGTTTTACGGGAAAGGAAATATAGGGAGAATAGATGCCGGGAATTTTCTGGGCCCACAGGACCGCATGGTTCGCACTGCCATATCCTTCAATGGTTACCTTGATATTTTTACCGGTAATTTTCCAGTCAGGGGTTTCGCCGCTGCAGGAGGTGATGGATCCCTTGTCTGCATTATAGGTGAATTCCCCTGTTTTTTTAATGTTTTCGCCGCTGATATAGAAATGGTTTTCCTGGATAAAAATGGTCCCTTTATTAATGGTCCCTTTTTCTGTTAAAAGATTGATCTGCATTGCATTGCAGGTGATGGAATCCTGGCCGGAAAGAAGCAGGACATTGCCCTGGGCAAAGGCATCCTTTGTCTTGTTGGAAAACTCCACATAATCAGCTTCCAGGCGTGTGGCACCACCGGTGATCACCACGTCATCTTCGGCAATATACAACTGGCGTTCATTGTCATATGTCACCATGGCGGCTGAAATATGCCAGGAGATCTCCTTTGGATTTTCAGGAAGGGCTCCGGCAGCAACCGGGAGTGAAATCATATGACAAAAAAACACAACTGCCGCCACCAGCGGCAGTTTTCTCTTGGAAAACAAACAAAACATGGCTGTCCAGTAATAAATTGCACATCAGTTAAAATTACTGTATAAAGCCATCTTATAGTGTAAAAGTCAAGTCAGAATAAGCTTAAAGAGCCGGCAGTAAATCCTAGGTGATCCGGACTGCCGGAGTTGAAAGGATATGAATGGCCACTTCCATAATTGCATCCATCGGCAACACCCCTGTTGTTGAAATAAAACGCTTGAATCCTGTGCCCGGGGTGAAGATTTTTGCCAAGCTGGAATATATGAATCCGGGCGGGTCTATTAAAGACAGGTCTGCTTTGTATATGATCACGGCTGCAGAAGAATCGGGACATCTCTCCCCGGACAAAACTGTGATTGAAGCCACCAGCGGCAACACCGGGATCGGACTTGCCATGATCTGTGCGGTGAAGGGATATAAGCTTGCACTGACAATGGCCGAAAATGCCAGTGAGGAAAGAAAGCGGATATTGCGGGCCCGGGGAGCCCAGATCATACTGACGCCCAAACACCTGGGGTCTGATGGTGCCATCGAGGAGGCCTACCGACTGGCCAGGGAGAATCCCCATCAGTATTTTCTCACGGATCAATACAACAATGAAGCAAACTGGAAAGCCCACTATTATACAACCGGGCCTGAAATTATGGCCCAGATCAAAAACCGGGTTACAAGTGTTGTTGCAACCATCGGCACTTCGGGTACCCTCATGGGCCTGTCCCGGTATCTCAAAGAGCTTGACCCCAAGATCAGGATCATCTGTGCAGAACCCTATCTGGGGCACAAGATTCAGGGTCTGAAAAATATGAAGGAATCCTATACCCCTGGAATTTTTAATAAAGCCAGACTGGACAACACCATCCGTGTGGATGATGAAAAGGCTTTTGAAACCGCCAGGCAATTGGCAAGGGCAGAAGGCCTGTTTGTGGGCATGAGCAGCGGGGCTGCCATGGCTGCCGCCATCGAAGAAGCCCGGACCCTTGAAAAAGGGGTTGTGGTGGCCATCTTTCCCGACAGCGGGGAGCGATATCTTTCCACCGCTCTTTTTTCGGTTAAAAAAAAAAGTGACCTGAAGCTATACAACACCCTGTCCAAGGAAAAAGAGCTGTTTGCGCCCATCGAGGAAGATAAAATCGGAATTTATACCTGCGGCCCAACGGTTCATCAGCGCCAGCATATCGGCTTGCTTCGGCGCTTTGTTTTTACTGATCTTCTGGTCCGGTACCTTGAGTTTTGCCAATTTGATGTGAACCATGTTATCAATATTACCGATTATGATGACAAAACCATACAGGGTGCTGAAGAGACGGGGCAATCCCTTGATGCCTTTGTTCTTCCCCACATTGAATCCTTCAGAGCGGATCTTGCTGCATTGGGTATCCGACAGGCCCAGGCCTTTCCCAGGGTGTCAGATCATTTTTCCGAAATGACGGAGCTGGCAAGAACCCTTTTGAACCGCCACCATGCCTATGAGAAATTGCATTCCGTCTATTTTGATATTGCAAGCCAGTCCGAGTATGGTCATCTGTCACGGGTCGATCTGGACAAGATCAAGCATGGGGCAACCGTTGACCTGGATGAGTACGAAAAACGAAACCCAAAGGATTTTACGCTGTTAAAGCGGGTTCGCCTGTCAGAGCTCAAAAGGGGGGTGGGGATAAAGACCGAATGGGGCAATGTCAGACCCTCCCTTCATCTGCAGTGTTCGGCCATTGCCATGCGATATCTGGGCCAGCAGTTTGATATCCACACAGGAAGCATGGAGCTTGTATTCCCCCACCATGAAAATGAGATTGCCATTGCCAGGGCTGCGACCGGATCCACCCTTGCCAACGTGTGGATGCATTGTGACCCTGTTCAATATGACGGATCCCTGGAAGCGTCCAGCATTGAACAGATAAATCTGGATACCCTCGTCCGGCAGGGATGGGAGTTGAAAACCATCCGGTTCTGGCTGATTTTCGGTCATTATAGAAAGCAGCTGGTATTGTCCGTTCAGGCATTGAGGGACGCCAAACTCACCCTTGCCAAATTAAATCGGTGTATACGAACCCTGGATGCCATCACCCGGATGGACACCGGGGAAGCAGGGGATCAAACTGCCGGTGGGGATGCCAGTGAAAACAATGATCAATTGATCTATGATATCCGACAGGGAGTTTTGTCGGCAATGGCAGATGACTTGAAGGTTTCCGATGTGATCTCCTGTCTGCTTCTGGGTGTTAAAAAAATAAATCGTCTGATAAATCTGAATCAAATCAATTGTGTATCTGCCCGGCGGTTGCTGGAATGTTTCAGGGAAGTGGATGCTATGCTGAAAATATTTGATTTTAGCGGTAAAATGGAATATTCCGATACTGTCCGGGCTCTTATTGCAGAACGCGAAGAGGCCAGAGCGAAAAATGACTGGATCCTGGCCGACCGGATCCGGGATCGACTTGTTGACCTGGGCATTCATGTTCATGATAAAAAGGTGTAACCATACGTATGATAGAAACTCTGTTTTTTCCATTTTCCCATATCAGTAAAGAACAATTGAAAATTGTATCTGCATTTTTTCATAGCATCACTTTTTTACCCCTGGTGGCAGATTTTACCCAAGACCCCCTGCTGGGACAAATGACAGAAAAAAAGGTTCTCCAGCCTGTATTTCCTTTGGCACAAGACCTTGGGCGGGCAGAAAACCAGGCACGTGCTTACCTGGACTGGGCAACGCTTCACCGGGGCAATGAAAAAAATCTCAAATCCCTGCTCAAAGACCAGCCATATTTTATTGAGGATACCGATATTCCCAGTATCCGCTCCCAGATCAGAAGCGGAACAAAAAGAAACCAGACAAGTGTTGACCAGAAAAAAGCGGTTCAGGATCCGTTGCTGTTATTGAAATTTGCCCAATTATCGGATGTCCAGAATGAAGGAATTGAGGATGAACTGGCGGCACTGGAACAGACCCGGTCGCTTCTTTTTTCTGAATTGACCGGAGAATCCTTGGGAAAAAAGTATGAAAAACCTGGGCCCGATACCGTGGATCCCGGCAGGCGAATGACCCGGGAAAGACTTGTGGCCTGGTTCAGTTATGCCCGTCAAAAAGGGGTGTTGGAAGGCCCCGGGGGCATGCCCCTTTTGGTCACCACAAGTCCTGCTGTTCTGGACCATATGGTCTCTGGTTCAGAAGGTGTGATAAATGCCCTTGACATTGATTCCATAAAAGTGCATGAAAAAGATTGTGTGAACAAAGGCAGGTGGCAGCAGGATGTTTTTCAATTTTTAAAAGAAACAATTTTGAGCAAAAGTTCTTCCGGAGTCGCGCTCCCGGAAGCGGATGATACCTGTCTTTTGCGTGGTCAGATTAAAGTGTGCCTTTTTCCGGAAGGGTGCACCAAGGCGTTTTTTAATACCCCAGGTCAGTCGATTGCCGTCTGTCTGGTACAACTAAAATCATAAAAAACTTGATTTTACCGAATGACATGTTATAAATGCGTTTTTTAAACCAAAGTTTAAATTTAAAAAGTGACTTTATAATACTATTTAATTTATTAAGGAGATTATTAAAATGGCGTTTAATCCTATTGTTGACGAAGCAAAATGTGTTGGTTGCGAAGAATGTGTAGACGTATGCCCTGTGGAAGTATTTGAGATGGAAGATGGAAAATCAGTTCCGGTCAATGCAGAAGAGTGCATGGGCTGTGAAAGCTGTGTTGAAGTTTGTGAAGAAGATGCGATTGTCGTAGAAGAAGACTGATCCGTCCTTGTTCTTTTTTGTCCAAACTGCCGGATCTGTGAAAACAGATCCGGCAGTTTTATTTCCGCGCCATGTCTGATCCGGATCAGACCGGGGGCGATACAGCAGAATCAGAATCGGAGTGAAAGACAGCTTAACCCGCCGTCCAGTTTTCTAAATTCGGACACATCCACCGGCACTGTGGCATATCCTTTTTCTTCAATCATTTTTTGTGTTTTAGGAAAGCCTTCGGGCACGAGTATCCGGTCATTGATCCAGACACAATTGGCGGCATATGCCTCCTGGGGGTCAACGGGCAGAAGTAAAAAATTTTCAAACCCAGGTTTGGTTAAAAATTCTCCAAAGGCCAGAAAGCAATCGTTCTCCAGGTAGGAGATGCCGGTTTTCAAATGAAGCACTGTGGAAAGGGGGACGGCTGAGGCGGTCATCCGGTATTTTTCAAGTATGG
>JAHIVS010000634.1 GCA_018816605.1 Pseudomonadota bacterium | reverse complement strand
CATCAACACCGTCACAGGCCTCACCCGCCACAGCCATATCCGGCTGATCATTTATAATCTGGCAAATGCCCTTGCGCACCACAAAATGATCATCTGCAATCAGAATCCTGATTTTTTCCATATCAACCGCCCTCCATCATGGGCAGTTCCACCCGGACAATGGTGCCCTTACCCTTTGCAGACTTAAGCCTGAATTCTCCGTTAAGGGTCTCGGATCGCTCTTTCATGCTCAACAGTCCGATCCCCATTTTGTCATTCCGGGGCAGGCCGCTCTCTCCGACATCAAACCCGGACCCGTTGTCCTTACAGGCAAAAATCACCTTTGGATGGCTGCAGGTCAACTTGATATCGATCTCATCGGCTCCCGAGTGCTTGAGGATATTGTTGACCGATTCCTGGAATATCCTGAAAAGCGCAATTTCAATATTCGGGGCAAGCCGCCGTTTAAATCCCATTGCCTGAAACCGGATCATGATATGGCGGCGCTGCCGCCTGAAATCTTCAATATACCATTCCAGTGTCGGCACAAGCCCCATATCATCCAGAAGGTCCGGCCGCAACTTTGATGTGGTGGTCCGGATCGTATCTGCAAGATCGGCAATCTTTTTAATCACCCGGGTGCAGGTTTCTGACGCGTCGCCGTTTACGTCACCATATCGTGCCTGAAGGTTTTCCATATCAAACTTCAGTGAGGTCAGCACCTGGCCGAACTCGTCGTGCAGGTCCGCGGCCAGTGACTTTCTTTCCTCTTCAATCACCTCGATCAGTTTCCGGGATAGATTCCGGATCTGTTCATCGGCTTCCTTAATCTGGGTGATATCGATAAAGTTTCCCACAACAGCTGGACTGCCCATGTAAGTGGCATGGGACGACCGCATATCCACCCAGATGGTGGACCCGTCCTGTTTCAGGACCCGGAACTGGTAATGCCGCGGATAGATCTCAGACTGCTCCCTTGCCAATCCCCTTTCCCGGACAAACGCCCTGTCATCGGGATGGATAAATTCCCAGAACGGTCTGCCGATAATGGTCTCTTCGGAGTCATAGCCCAGCATTTTGATCACACGGGAATTGACATAGGAGAACCGGCCGCCCTCCTGGAACATGTAAATTCCGGCCAGTGCGTTCTCCAGAATGGTGCGGTATTTTTCTTCGGTTTCCCAGTGCTCCCTTTCATTGCGCTTGAGCCGGGTCACATCAATAATGAAGCCTTCAAACCCGGAGACCTTTCCGGTCAGGCTGCTGCGCATGGCTGCCGTCATCTTGACGTCAATGATTCTGCCGCTGCAATGGCGCAGCCGGGTCTCGAATGCATTGATGGCACGGGTCTGATTCAGTCTGTCCAGATAGTTTTCCCACTCTTCGGGGTCAAGGAAAAAGGATTCCAGGTTCTGACCACACAGACTGGGAACCGTATCATATCCGAGAAGGTCGAGACAGGCCTGGTTTACATTCAGCAGGACGCCGCTGCGGTCTGTGATATAAATGCTGACCGGCGATTTTTCAAACAGGTGCCGGTATTTCTCTTCTGATTTTCTTAAGGCATCAACTTCGCAGGTCCCCTCCTCTGCCCATTCAATTCGTATCCCTTGGTCTTCTGTCATGGCAATTTCACATCCCTGGTTTCCCTTTGCAGGATCATTTTTCATAAATAGTTGCCATAACGGCAATGACAATCAGGGCCGCTCCCACATAACCCAGAAACGAAAAGTACTCGCCCAGAAAAAAATAGGCGGTCACAGCCGCGACAACCGGTTCCAGCGTTGCCACAATGGAGGCTCTTCCGGCCTCAAGATATTTTAATCCCTGGTAGTAACAGAAATTGGCCATGAACGTGGAAATAATGGAAACGCAAACCAAGGCGGTCCAGGCCAGGGGTGTTTTATCTGCAAATTCCACAAAGGGAAGGATGCCCAGTGCGCCCATGGGCAGTATCCACAAAAAGAGGTTGGCACTGGAATACCGGGTGGAGAAGTATTTTCCGATGGTATAGTAAAGCGAGTAGCAGAACCCGGCGGTCAGGCCGGCAAGCATGGCAAGGATGCCGATGGATCCGCCGTTCTGGGAATTCCCACCGGTTTTCGAGATTAAAAAGACGCCCAGGATCACCAGAACCACGGCCATGATTTTAATCCCGGTCAGCTTTTCCCTGTAGATAAAAAATGAGCACATCACGACCCAGGCCGGCGCAGTATACAAAAGAACCGATGCAAAGGCGGCACCGGCTGTTTTAACGGCAAACTGGTAGGAAATATAAAACAGGGAGATACCAAGGATCGCAAACACGACAAACAAAGGGATATCTTTTCGCTCCATGGCGGTCTGCCGCAAGAGAATCGCCTGGGTTCCAAAACAGAACCAGGTCAGCACAGCCCGCCAGAACGCCACCTCCATGGGCCCCACCCCCTGGGAAAAGGCAAGGCTTGAAAAAATCCCGATCAGCCCCCAAAAGACAGCAGCAGATATGATGAATACGTAGCCAGTCAACATGCCTGAAACTGTTACCATGAAAACCCGTGTTTGAAAAGGCAAATAGCTAAAAAAACAGCCGGTTTCCATTACATAACCGCGGGTGGCCGCCTGGAGCGCCAGGTTGGCATTCTGCTCCACCAGCATGATGGTCATGCCCTCTTCCTTGTTGATTCTGGCAATGATATTAAAAATCTGCTGAACAATAATCAGCGCAAGCCCCAGGGAAGGTTCATCCAGAAGCAGCACCCTGGGCTTGGTCAGCAGGGCCCGGGCAATGGCCAGCATCTGCTGCTCACCGCCGGACAGGGTTCCGCCTTCCTGGTTCGGTCGCTCTCCGAGAATGGGAAACAGCTCATAGGCGTGATCGATATCTTTCATGATCTGGTCGATATCGTTCCGGTAATACGCCCCCAACCGGAGGTTTTCCCGGACCGTGAGACGGAGAAATATCCGCCGTCCTTTAGGCACCTGGCACAACCCCATGGTGGGTAATTTTTCCGGCAGGACCTCGTTGATCACTTGTCCCTGGTAAAGGACCTCTCCTTTTTCCGCCTTGACAATACCGCTGATGGTCATGAGTGTGGTGGATTTACCGGCACCGTTGGCACCGATAATGGCCACAACCTCCCCGGGATAGACTTTAAGGGAAACGCCTTTTAACGCTTTAATGCTGCCGTATCCCGAATGCACATTCTTAAGTTCA
Organism: Pseudomonadota bacterium; assembly: GCA_018816605.1. The sequence continues at coordinate 626 of JAHIVS010000634.1, read as the reverse complement.
AGAATCGGTTCCGTCATTTAGGCCTCCCTTTCTTCAGATCTGGTACCCACCCGTTTGGCAGGGATAAGCCCTTCGGGCCTGGACAGGATCATGACAATCATCACCGACCCAAAGGCCAGCATCCGGTAAAGTTCAAATTCCCGGAACAACTCCGGCAGGACAATCAGCGCTGCCGCGCCGAGGAAAATCCCGGAAATGGACCCCATGCCTCCCAGGACCACCATACAGAGCACCATGGCAGATTCCAAAAAGGTAAAACTCTCCGGGCTGACACACTTCATTCGTGAGGCAAAAAAGGCGCCGGCCATTCCGGCAAACACGCCGCCCATGGCATAGGCCATCAGCTTATAGATAAAAGTGTTCACCCCCATGAGTTCGGCTGCGGTCTCATCTTCCCGGATCGATTCCCAGGCCCGGCCCACCCGCGAAAAATTCAGGCGGTGCACCCCGATGATGGTCAAAACGGCAAGCCCCGGGGCCACATAATACAGGAGTCAGAGTTTTTTGAACCACAGGTGTTCCCATGAAAATCCATCGGCAAAGGACGGGAAAAACATACCAGGGCGATCAATGCCCATGATTCCGTTGGGACCGTTGGTCAGGCTCATCCAATTGTTCAGGATGAT
>JAHIVS010000728.1 GCA_018816605.1 Pseudomonadota bacterium | reverse complement strand
TAGACCTGCTGTTGCATTTAATTGAAAAAAGAAAATTGCATATCTGCGATATTTCTCTTTCCAAAATAGTTGATGATTACATCAATTATTTGCAAGACCTAAAAAAGTTTTCCATTCCGTCTTCCGCGGATTTATTTTGACAGCGTCCATTTTGATGTTGATAAAATCAAAATCGCTCTTGCCGACATTGGATTTGTCGTTGGAAGAAGAGGAAAGTATTGCGGAGTTGGAAACACGACTGAAAGAATATCAAAAAATAAAAGAATTGAGTCGCCATATCCAAGAGAAATTCGGTCAACGCATTATTTTCGCCCGCCAGCCCGCGCGCCAGCCAGTCGCGATTTTTTCGCCGAGTGAAGACCTCACAATGGCAAATCTGCGGTTGGCGATTAAAACTGTTCTTCAAAATTTACCGCGAAAAATTTTGACACCGCAAGCCATTATAGACAAAGTGATTTCTTTGGAAAAAGTCATTGAAAATTTAACCGATAGAATTAAGACAAGTTTGCAAATGAGTTTTCAAAATTTTTCTGGAATGAATGGTGGAGCTTTATCCAAACAAGAAAAAGTCGGAGTGGTTGTCAGTTTTCTAGCGTTATTGGAATTGGTAAAACAAGGCATCATCGCCGTCAATCAAGAATGCGGTTTTGGCGAGATTGATATGCGCGCTCAAGAAATGGACACCCCTAATTACGATTCAATTTCTCCAAATTATTCCTAACCCAAAATAATTTAAAAATTAAAAATGTTAAGTTTAGACGCAAAAATTGAAGCAATTTTGTTTTTTAATAATGAACCGCTCAGCAAAAAAACATTAGCAAAAATTTTAGAAACCGAGATTGTAGAAATTGAGGAGGCTTTATTGACTTTGGAGGAGCGTTTGAAAGAAAGCGGACTTGTTCTGTTGAGCCAAACTGATAAAGTGGCGTTAGGCGCGACGCCCGAGATGTCCGCGATTTTAGAATCTCTCAAAAAAGAGGAATTGCTCAAAACTTTAGGCAAGGCCGGTTTAGAAACCTTATCAATCATTTTATACAAAGGGCCAATTTCCAGAGCGAAAATTGATTATATTCGCGGGGTGAATTCCACTTTTATTTTAAGAAATTTATTAATTCGGGATTTAGTGGAAAGAATGCCTAACGCTGATGACCAGCGCGCTTTTTTATATTCTCCCTCATTTAAGTTATTGTCCTTTTTGGGTATTTCAAAAGTGGAAGATTTGCCGGAATATGTTAAAATTCAGGCAGAGGTAGAAGAATTTGACAAAGTCGCCGCGACTGACTTAGACGCGGAATAAAATTTATTAAAATGGAATTAAATTGGAATATAACTAAACAAAATATGATAGTTGCTACCGTGTTGTTGTTTTTTGCGATCGGTATTTATTTGGCGATTCAAGCCATGCTGTTTTTTGAAGCGGAATATGAAAAAAATTTATTGGACGAGGATGATATTGTTTTCCCTGTTCCTCAAGCGGGAGCTGACAATTCTTTTAAAAATTTATCTTTGGAGGCGCAGGCTTATTTTGTTTGGGACGCGCGCGACCAACGAGTGCTTGCCACTTCCGAAAGCGAAACGCAATTGCCTTTGGCGTCTTTAACAAAATTGATGACAATTTTGATCGCTATTGAAAATTCTTTGGACGGAGACATAGTTACTATTGACCAAGCCGACTTAAATAAAGAAGGTGAAAATAATTTGGCGGTCGGGGAGAGTTGGCGTTTGACAGATTTAATTGATTTTATGGTGGTGGTGTCGTCCAATGACGCGGCGCATTCATTAGCTTCGGTTAGGAATGCTTTTAGCGAAGGTGAAAATGAAATGCCGTCGCGACAATTATTTTTGCAAAAGATGAATGAAAAGGCGGAGAAAATCGGAATGACGCAAACTTATTATTTGAATGAGTCCGGTTTGGATGCAACTGTGGCGATGAGTGGGGGCTACGGTTCTGCCAAAGATACGACGATTTTATTAGAATATATTTTGAGAGAATACCCCTCTCTTTTGGACGCCAGCGCGCAAGAAATTTTAACAACAAATTCTGACTTGTTAACCCATCAAATTCAAAACACGAATCAAATTGTAGCTAAATTGCCAGGGGTGATCGCGTCTAAAACTGGCTGGACTGATTTGGCGGGAGGCAATTTGGCGATGGCTTTTGATATTGGTATCGGGCATAATATAATAATAGTGTTGTTGGGCTCAAGCAAAGAAGGTCGGTTTACGGATATGGAAAAATTATATTGGGCAAGTATTGACAAGATATCAAGAATTTAATGGAAAAGAAAATGACGGATTTTGGCGAAGCCAAAATCCGTCCCTTCCGTCTTCGCGAGCGTTTAGCGAAGCGATCCAGCTTCCCGTCATTAAAAATTACCACCCCTAACGGGTGGTCACCCGTTAGGGTGAAAAATTACAAAATTAAAAATTATAAATTATAAAAAAGAAAAATTCGCTTCGCGAATTTTTCCCCTAATCAACTAAAACCTAAATAACTAACCAACTAAATTAAATTATGTTACTAAATGTAGTAAAAATTTTCGCGCCGTGGGTTATTTCTTTTTTTATTGGCTTGGCTTTTAGCCCTTTTTTGACGCATTTTTTATATAAATATAAAATGTGGAAAAAGGTTGCTGGCAAACCAACTGGTTTGGGCGGGGGAGGCACTCCTCTTTTTAATGAATTACATAAACATAAAGACACTGGTACTCCGCGGATGGGTGGAATTGTAATTTGGGCAAGTGTTTTGATTACGACTTGTATTTTTTGGTTGATTGCGCGTTTCTTTCCGACAGAGTTCGCGCAAAAAATGGATTTTGTTAGTCGGGGACAAACTTGGTTGCCAATCTTCACTTTAATCACCGGCTCCTTGGTCGGATTAGTTGACGATTTATTGGTTGTGTCCGGAAAAGGAAAATACTCGGCGGGCGGTCTTTCTCTAAAAACAAGAATTTTGGTGGTCTTGTGGCTCGGTCTTATCGGGGCGAGTTGGTTTTATTTTAAGTTGGGGGTCGCGTCCGTAGTTATTCCTTTTGTGGGAGTTTGGCATTTGGGTTTGCTTTTCATTCCGTTTTTTATGTTGGTGATGTTGTCGTTGTTCGCGAGCGGGGTTATTGACGGTATTGACGGTTTGTCGGGCGGAGTTTTGGCGACAATTTTCGCCGCTTATGCGGGTATCGCTTTTTTTCAAAATCAAATTGACTTAGCCGCTTTTTGCGCGGTAGTCGTGGGGGGACTATTGGCATTTTTATGGTTTAATATTCCGCCGGCAAGATTTTATATGTCGGAAACGGGTATTTTAGGATTGACGACTACTCTGACCGTGGTCGCCTTTTTGACAGGGCAAGTTTT
>JAHIVS010000633.1 GCA_018816605.1 Pseudomonadota bacterium | reverse complement strand
TAAATTTTTTAATACTTGACGAGCCAACCAACCACCTGGATATACAGTCCAGGGAGGTCCTGCTGAAGGCCTTAAAACAATTCGCCGGCACCATTGTTCTGGTAAGCCATGACCGGCACTTCCTCCGTTGCCTTGTGGATCGGGTGTTCGAGATCGACCAGGGAAAAATGATCGTCTACAAAGGCGATTACGAGTACTACCTGTCCAAGACCGGTCGGGACCACCGGCGGATTTAGGAAACAGCCACCAACGGCAGGTGCTTTAACTTTTCCCCACCTTTTCTTGACAAACCCAGGTCTTCTGTCCTACTAAATCAAAGGGACCCCGGGGGAATTGAAGCTGGACTTCCTTCCCTGGTCCCGGATTCAACTTTTATCTGACAGCAGTATTTAAATTCAAGGATTTGAATAATGGGAACCAGATATTTATTTGAAAAAGCCATACAGATATCCCAACGTCTGACCCCTCCGGAAAAACAACGGGTGAAAAATTTATGCAATAAGATACAACACTCCCAGCAAGCGCTTCTTGATACTGCCGACAATGCCATGTGCTATTGTATTGAAACCTGCCGGGGACTTTGCTGCAAAAGCCTGGATATGGATTCAATTTTCAGCCTGTGGGACTTTATTTTTATCCTCACCTTGGACCCCGGGCGCAAAGAGGATATCCGAAACCGTCTGGAAGCCTATTCCTCTCTGTATCCTTCCCCCTGCCCCTTTCTTGAGGACAATGTCGGCCCCTGTATCTTCCGGGACACGATAAAAGCCCAGATATGCGTCATTACCTTTTGCGCCAATGATAAAAAAACCCAAAAATGCATTCACCGTGTCAACACAAATTTTTATAAGCTCTGCTGGCTGATTCAATATCTGCGCCTGAAAAGAATCGCTCTCAAAATGGGCCGTATTTTTTCCATTGCCGGGTCCTTTGGCCGGTAACCCTTTTGCCAAAGAGCGCCTGTGCTTTTATCGGTATTTTTCCATATTATATTTTCGGGCCAGATGCTGTCTTTCCTCCTTTGGAAGGGAGGTTATGTATTTTTTCCACCCAGGGCAAAACCCGGCATGCCACCTCCATACCCGGCCTAGAAATGATTTTGGATGGGTGTCATATTTCGCCCGGAAACCGCAGTTTCCGCAATTGTGTTTGCCCATTTTTTTCCTCCGTTATAAATAAAATCTTTATGTCCCTGGTTGCAAGTACCATAAAAAACCGATATACGAAAGAGAAACCCTTTTTCCTAAAAACTTGCTGCAACCACATAAGCACGCATCCCGTTGCATAAGGAATTTTTATAAACATGGAACACACACTGGTCGGAGAAAAGACGATTGCCTTCAGCATTGCCCAGGAAATTCTCACCACAAGTGTCAATATCCCCACCATCCCGGCCAATGGAACTAAAATTCTTGCCATTGTCCGGCAGCCCAAAGATCAGATTGATATTCCTCTCTTTGTCAAACTCATAGAGTCAGACCCCGGGCTTTTCACCCGGATTCTGCAATTGGCCAACTCTCCTTTTTACAGTGAGGTGGACAAAATCGTCAGCCTGAGAGCCGCCATCACCCGTATCGGCCTTATCGAAATCGTAAACTCCGTCTGTCTGTATTTTTTCCAGAAAATGCTGCCCAAATTCCCTGATATTGAGGGATTTTCCTATGACAATTTCTGGACCCATTCCTGGGCCTGTGCGGTTGCCAACCGGCGGCTCGGCCACCCCAACCTGGAGATGGGTGTTCTGCCGGGAGAATTGTATATGACCGGGATGCTCCATGGTATGGGCAAGTTACTGCTGGCCATTCACTTTCCCGATAAATTTTGCCTTTGTCTCAAAAAGGCCAGGCAGATGACCCTTCCCCTGCATAAAGTGGAAAAGGATATATTCGGAACCACGGATGCCCTTGTGGCCTCCAGTGTTTTGAAATCCTGGAATCTTCCCCCCAGCATCTGTGAAGGAGTCGGATTTCATCAGATGCCCGAATTGGCCCCTCCGGAATACATTATCATTGCAGGGCTGACACAATTTGCCTATGGCATTGCAGGGATGTCCGGGTTGGGATGCAGTGGTGACGGCCTTAAAATGGACCTGACTTCCACTTATTTTGCTCAATTGCCCAAACTGAAACTTGCCAAACCCTTGGTCCAGGCAAAGCTGGTCAAGGAAATATTGGGATCCCTGAAAAACAAAGCCGAAAGTGTAATCCCCATTACCGCTGCCAAGCGGACCCAAGGACCGGAAACAAAAAAGAGGGGAAATTTTCAATCCGTGAGCGCATCTGCCCGGACAATCCCGGCAAGAAAAGGGGTTTTTGGCTGGGTGAAATCCTTTTGGGATAAAGGGTAACCCCCCGTTTTTGCTTTAAAGAATCCGGATCTGATCCTGCTGTTTCACCTGTTTAAAGGGAACACACTGGTAGATGCGCAGATGAAACTTTTTGGCTTTGGGTGCCTGAAGGGTAATTGCCGCTTTGAATTTTTCCAACAAAGGAAACCTGAAAAAAGAAAAATTTTCAGGCGAATCCGTGTATGCCGGGTCAAAACCGATAAGGGTGCTGTCCTTATTGATGGTAAAACCGAATTTGTCCAGCGGAATTGACAGTCCTTTGCCCTTTGCCTTGATATAGGATTCCTTTAAGGTCCAGAAATCAAAAAAAACCGCTTTTTTGTCTTGGTCCCTTGTCTGCCCAAGGAAATCCGCTTCCTGGGGAGAAAAAAAACGATCAGCAATATTCAAGTCTATCTCCCGGGTTGCGTCTTCCACATCAATCCCGATCTCATGGTCAAGAACAACGGCACAGGCAGTCAGCCCCCCGGCATGGGACAGATTGAATTGAATGGGGATATTGGTTACCCCGGGTATGAGGCCCGGCTTTCCATATGCATTTTCCTCAAAGCCAAAGGCACTGGGACAAATCCCGGTGCACCGGGACAGAACAAACCGGAGAAGACCTCTTGTCACAAGGCAATTGTGGCGGTCCCGTTCAAACACATACCGGTCTATTTTTGTTTTTTCCTTGTCGCTGGATATGTCACGGTATTTTTTGAGCAACAAGGGGGTTTGGATCTCATTTGCCCGTGTATAGAAAAAATGGACCTCACCCGGCTTTAAAACAATCCCCTCCATTTTCCCTCCCAAAATTTTGGTATGCCATGACAAATCAGACCACCTGTGTCGGTCTTCTAATATCACAAACCCATGGCCAAGCATAGCAGATACCCCATTCCTGCTCTGTTTTATTTTTATGGGATTGACAAGATCCGGTTTCATATTCTATAGGGTCTCTGGCTTCAGATCAACACGGTCGGGATTTTTTCTGGGGCCGGAACTGAAAACTAACTTTCACAAAAGGCTTAGGGGAGACCGCAATGACAATTGAAAAATGTGCCCAGGATTCCTGTGTAATTATCGCAAGGATCATGCTGCCCGAGGATGCAAACCCGGCCGGGATCGTCCACGGGGGCGTCATCATGAAAGAAATTGATAACGCTGCAGGAGTCGCTGCGGTAAGGCATACCCGGAAAATATGCGTAACCGCATCCATAGACCGTCTGGATTTTCACAAACCCGCTTTTATCGGCAACCTGCTAACCGTAAAGGCCGGCATCAACATGACCGGCAGAACCTCCATGGAAATCGGGGCAAGGGTGGAAACCGAAGATCTGCTCACCGGGGTCAAGACCCACCTGGCGTCTGCCTACCTGACATTTGTCGCCCTGGGAGATGACCACAGACCCGTGGAAGTGCCGCCCCTGAAGCTTATGACCCAGGAGGAGGTCCGAAGAAACAAAGAAGCCCTTGCAAGAAAAGACCTGCGATTGTCGGAAAAAAGAAAAGAATCCGAGTGCCAGCTGGATACCAGTAAATGTTGAGGAGGGGCCAAGGTTCGTAATCGCCTTTTGTGTATTGACGATTTGCAGCTTCCGGCAACACCTTCAGGGTCAGGGCCTGGCGAAAAACCCCCAGGCCGTTCTGAACGACGCGGATCGTCATATCGTACAAAAAAAGCAGGCCCGTTTCAACAGCGGCGTTCACATCGGCCGGGCTGCCCGCCAGGTGGATTGCCATCTTTCTTTGAACATGCCGAAACTCATTGTTTTTATTACCGGATCATTCGTCTTGCAGCATCCGCAATCTTGCCCGAGAACTATTTTCAGGTTAGGGCCGAAAGGTCAAAACCATCCGGCACCCACGCCCGAAAAGTATTGAGATGCTGTCTAAAAGCCTATTCGACAATCTCCAGAATTACCCTTTTTTGCTCTTTGGCCGAGGCACAGGATAAAATGGTTCGCATGGCTTGGGCAGTCCTCCCTTTTTTACCAATGACCTTACCCAAATCTTCCTTTGCCACCCTTAATTCAAGAACAAGGGTTTGCTGGGCCTTGATTTCTTCAACGCTTACCTGTTCCGGATCATCGACCAATGCCTGGGCAATATACTTAATCAACTCTTTCATAACGCGATCTCCTTCTGCCAAGGTGATAATGAAAATGTAATTAAAGCTTCAGCTATCATTTTGCGGCAATTGCCATTAATTTAGACTGCCATTCGGGATACTCAAATCACCATATCATAACCGATTAGAATCACAAGTATTATTTCCAGCCTGTTTGGGCTTTGCCCCATATGCGCTTTGCCTGCCCACGAACAGCGTTTTCAGCAGTATGGGCTTTGCCCTTTTTTTTTCACTACAACAATTTCCCATTTTCCTTGACATAAAAAAGAAATTAATTATTTTATGGGGCATTGGTTTCTTAAGATATGGATATTTTAGTACACTGTCCGGTAAAATATTCTTTTTTGACATAGGACAGAACAATAAGGAACGCCTGTGGTCACTGTAACTTCATCATCAGATGCTGAACGTAAAATGCTGTCAGAAGCCGGATATGCCGATCCGGCAATTAAGTACTATCTTGAAAAAAAATATATGGGCCACATTGAAAATGCCGATCAGGTGTCGGAAAAAATCGGCTCCTGCGGAGATATTATGAAAGTCTACCTCAAGGTAGACAAAAATAATATTATCGAGGATGTCCGGTATGAAATCACCGGATGCGCCGGTGCTATTTCCGCTGCCATGGCAGCGGTGGAGTTGGCAAAAGGCAAAACCATAGATCAAGCCCTGAAGATAAATGACGGGGATGTTTTTAAAGTATTGGAAAATATTCCTGAAAAAAAACACCATTGTATCCAGCTTGCTGTAAAAACCATGCACCTGGGACTTGAGGATTTTAAATCTGGAAAAACCGATTAAATGGGTATCCCTGTTTCTTGCGCTTTTGGGGATTGGACTGGCCGGATGCCGCACATCCACAGATTTTCAAATTGAAAATCTTGCCAAGACAAATATCAACATTGTATCGGAAATCCATTTAGAACAGATCTCGACCCTGTTAAAAACCCTGACCAGAAAGCTTTATAGAATGAATTCCATGGAGCTTGCCAAAACACCCGGAGCCACAATTGATTCTCAGATAGCCAGGATCTTCCATTGTCCGCCACTGAAAATTCCCGATTTCCTTAACAACAAAGGGGGAATTGATGCAATTTTGATCGGGTTTGAACCCGGATTTGAAGGGGATCGTGTTTTTGCAATGATGTATGGACTGTACACAATGATCCATACATCATACAGCAAAAAATGTGATCTTTTTCTATTGGATTTTCTGGACTCCCAGCGTCTCTACAACAGCGCAAGAAATATTGAAATCCTTGTATGGCGGCTTAAGGCCAGACATCTGCCCAACGGAAAGCTTTTTCTGGTAACCAATGTCTGTGACGGCCCCATTGAAAACTTAAGTTTTGAAAGACTTTTCGGTAAATTAATTTCCCTCCAGGATACCATGGCCCTTATTGTCGCCTCAAGAACCGGAAGGATGATAAAAGAAGTGATCCACCTGGCAGGCATGGCCTTTGTCCCCATTGGGTTTTAATCAGGTCTGCTCAAAAAGCCTAGAGGATCCGGCCCATTTTCTCAAACCGCACCACCTGTTCCCGGTAATAGGATCGTTTGTCTTGGGCCAGCAAGAGGGCCTGTCTTGCCGCCGCAATTGCTTCGGCATTCCGATTGTTTATCGACAGCGCCTCGGCATAGGTATCCAGGATAAAGGCCTCCTGCCGGAGTGATACCGCCTTTTCTGCAAGGGCAAGGGCGCGGGGACCGTCCCGGAATTGTTCATCCGGGCAGGTGGCAAAAAGCCAGGCAAGGTTGTTCAGGGCATGGACATTTTTGTTGTCAATGCGAATCACATTTTCCCAGGCTGCCGCCGCCTTGCCATAGGCCCTGTCATTGTAGTAATAATCCCCCACAAATGCATACAGGTCTGAATTTTCCGGGTCAACTTCCAGTTGCTGGAAGAGGATTTGTCCGGCAATATACTTTCCAAATACATCCTTTGCCCTGCCGTAGCTGATACTATAGCCAATGCAAAACAGGACAAGAACCAGCACAAGATATCCCAGAATCATTTTTTTCACCCGCCTGTGGTGACGGGCAATCACCCCGGGGTGTTCCCGGCATTGTTCCAGGAATCGGATCCGTTCCCCAATGCCGAAATGGTGCCAGTTGGGCTTGTCAATTGACTGACGGCTCAAGGAGGCTATTTTATAAAAAGTAGATACCAGGGGCGAGGCATCCCTTTGAAAAGCATATACATGAATATCTGCCTGGCGCTCAAAATTCCGCATGAAAAATCCGAACACAAACCTGAAATAGATCACAAAAAAGGCGATCAGAGACAAACAGATGAGTGCCGGATAGGCATCCCCTTTTTCAATTCCCAGAAAGGAAGATACCTGGTACAGGGGGCCGGCGATGTAAAGCAACAATATCATGGGTTCAAAGAAAACAAAATTGCAGGCGATAAACCCGGCAAAAAAAAGCAGGTAAAACAGCATATGGTATTTCTGAACATGGCCGATTTCATGGAGCATCACGGCATCGATTTCGTCGTCATCCAAGGCCTCGAGCAGGGCCGGTGTCACCAGAAGATACCGGAATCGTCCCACTATCCCCATCACACCTGCCGTGATCATACTGCCGCCGAAAAGTTCCCATTTTAAAATATCTGCATAGTTCAGCCCTGCCCTTTTGCAGACAGCTTCAATTCGGGTTCTGGAATGCCCCGGTTCAAGGGAGGTGCAGCCCCAGAGTTTTTGTATGAGGACCGGCCCGAAAATGGAGATGGCG
>JAHIVS010000632.1 GCA_018816605.1 Pseudomonadota bacterium | reverse complement strand
GGCCGACATGACAACTGCCAGAAAAAAAAAAGAATTGATCGATAATTTAATCAAGGCTGAAATTGTGAAGACGGTTTTCTCCCTTATTAAGAATGACCAACCCGTCACCATGGATGAAATTGCAAAACGATGCGGGGTGGCCAAGGGCACCTTGTATAACTATTTCGAGAACAAAAAAGCCTTGCTCAATTATGTCCACCAGACGGTTCTTATACCGATCCGCAAAAGAAACAAGACCATATTCGAAAGCACCAAAGCCCCGCTGGTCAAGCTGAACGAGTTTATTGATCTGGTCTTCGATATTATGGAAGAGTTATCCCTATATTTTCATTTTGTTCAGCACCATAAAACCGTGGCTGAAGAAATCGGTGAACGGCTTGATCTTGTGATCCGTCCCCTGGTCAAGGTGTGCACCCAGGGCATTCAGGACGGCGCTTTTATAGATGTCAACCCCTATCTTTTGGCGGAAATGATTTACGGAACCGTGTTCGGGCCGGTGAAATCAATGCAGCACAGATTTACTGAAAAGCAGGATATAAAAAAAATAAAACAGGATATCATCTGTCTTGTCGACAGAATCATCCTCAAGTAGCAGGAGAAAACATGAAACTAAAAGTATTGTCTGGCGTCATCTTCCTGGCCCTTATGGGTGCCGGTTATTTTTTATTCCAAGGGCAGGAACAAGTGGCGCCCGCCCAGGCACAGAAACAACAGGCACCTGCCCCGACCGAGGTCATGGTCCATACGGTAAAGCAGGAACAAATCATATTCACCAAAGAGCTTTCCGGGAGGACCTCAGCCTACCAAATCGCTGAAATCCGTCCCCAGGTATCCGGGATTGTCCTTAGCCGGCTATTTGCCGAAGGCAGTGTCGTGGAAAAAGGGCAGCAGCTGTATCAGATTGACCCGGCAACCTATCAGGCGGCACATGACCGTGCCGCAGCCGGTCTCTCACAGGCCCGGGCAGACCTTGCGGCCATCGAACCCAAGGTCAAGCGCTATGCCAGGCTTGTGACCCTGGGAGGTGTCAGCCATCAGGCCCACGATGACGTGGTGGCCTCCCTGGCACAGGCAAACGCCGCCGTTATTGTTGCCAAAGCCAATTTGGCAACGGCCAAAATCAACCTGGATTATACCAAAGTGTTTGCGCCCATATCCGGAAGGATCGGCCGGTCTAGTGTCACGGAAGGGGCCCTGGTCACGGCCGACCAGTCAGCGGCAATGGCAACCATACAGAATTTAAGTCAGATATATGTGGATGTGAATCAGTCCAGTTCGGACATGATCAAGCTGCGCAGCCTCATGAAGGCGCAAACCCAGAATCCGGAAGCCGTGCTGCTCATAAACGATGAAAACGACATCTATGCCGGCAAAGGGAAAATCTTGTTTTCCGATGTTACCGTGGACCAGGGAACCGGCATGGTTCAGCTGAGGATACTCTTCCCCAATCCGGATGATGAACTGCTGCCCGGCCTGTTTGTCAGAGCGCGCATCGAACAGTCCAGGCAGGAAGATGCCATCACCGTGCCCCAGCAGTCGGTGGTGCGCAATGCCGACGGCAGCATCCTGGTGTGGACCGTGGACCCGGACGGCATGGTCAATACCCGCCCCATCCAGGTTTCCAGGATCATCAAAGACAAATGGCTGGTGACATCGGGCCTGAAACCCGGCGACAAGGTTGTGGTGGAGGGTCTGCAAAAGATCCGTCCCATGGAAAAGGTGACCATTGTGGAAATGCAGCCTTCCAATAGTTGATAACAGGATAAAAGAATGTCGAAATTTTTTATAGAACGCCCCATATTTGCCTGGGTTATTGCCATTGTCATCATGCTGGCAGGACTCTTTGCCGTGCTGACCCTGCCCATAGAACAATACCCCAAGATCGCGCCGCCCAGCATCAGCATCTCCACGGTCTATCCGGGTGCATCTGCCCAGATACTGGAGAACAGCGTCACCCAGGTCATTGAGCAGAACCTCACAGGCATTGATCACCTCAGGTATTTTTCCTCCTCCAGCACCGGCAGCGGCCAACTGGCCATCACCCTGACATTTGAACCGGAAGCAGATCCTGACATTGCCCAGGTCCAGGTGCAAAACAAGGTCCAGGCGGTAAAAAGCCTGTTGCCCCAGGAAGTTCAGTCCCAGGGCGTAACCGTGAGCAAGGCCACCAAAAGCTTTTTGTTGATTGTGGCCCTGTATTCCGAGGACGGCAGCATGGATGAGCATGACATCGGAGACTATATCAAGTCGTCCATAGCGGATCCCATAAGCCGGGTTCAGGGCGTCGGGGATTTGACCGTGTTCGGCCAGCAGCATTCCATGCGCATCTGGCTTAACCCGGAAAAACTGCACTCCTATGGCCTGATGCCTTCGGACCTAAAATCAGCCATTTGGGCCCGGAACTCCGATATCACCCCGGGCCAGTTGGGCGGGGCTCCGGCACTGAAGGGGCAACAAATAAACGCCACCATTTCGGCCCAATCCAAATTGCAGACAGTGGCGGATTTTGAAGAAATTCTGGTCAAAGTGAACCCCGATGGTTCCCAGGTCAGACTCAAAGACATTGCAAAGGTCGAACTGGGGGCCCAATCCTACGACACCATCGCCCGGTACAAGGGAAGGGATGCATCGGGCATGGCGGTCAGCCTTGCAACCGGTGCCAATGCCCTTGACACGGGAAAACGGATTAAAGCCAAAGTCAAGGAGCTTGAAGCCTTTATGCCTCCGGGAATCAAAGTCGTGTATCCCTATGATACCACCCCCTTTGTCAAGCTCTCCATAGAGGAGGTCGTAAAAACCCTTTTCGAAGCCATTCTCCTGGTTTTCTTTGTCATGTATCTGTTTTTGCAGAACTTTCGTGCCACCCTGATCCCGACCATTGCCGTGCCCGTGGTTCTGCTGGGCACCTTTGGCATTTTATCCGCATTCGGGTTTACCATCAATGTGCTGACCATGTTTGCCATGGTGCTTGCCATAGGTCTATTGGTGGATGACGCCATTGTGGTGGTGGAAAATGTTGAGCGGGTCATGGACGAAAAAAGGATTTCACCCAAAGAGGCAACCAAAGAATCCATGCAGCAGATCACCGGCGCCCTGGTGGGAATCGCCCTGGTTCTTTCCGCTGTGTTCATCCCCATGGCTTTTTTCAGCGGCTCCACAGGAGCGATCTACCGCCAGTTTTCCATTACCATTGTATCGGCCATGACCCTGTCCGTTCTGGTGGCCCTGGTACTGACACCGGCCCTGTGCGCCACCCTGCTTTTGCCCCTGGATCCGGCCGGCAAAAAAGAGAAAAAAGGGTTTTTCGGCTGGTTTAATAAAAATTTTAATGCCACGAGACTGGCATACCGGAAAAGCGTGGGATATGTTGCGGCAAGATCCATCCGGTTCATCATGGTCTATCTGGTTATTCTTGGGGGCCTGGCCTACATGTTCCAGTTGCTACCCACTTCCTTTTTACCCGATGAAGATCAGGGGATGATGATGATGATGGTTTCCGCCCCCCCCGGCGCCACCATGGAGCGGACCCGGCAGAGCGTAAAACAGGCGGAAGATTATTTTCTGATTCAGGAGGCCCAAAATGTGAAGAGCATCTTCACGGTTACCGGCTTCAGTTTTGCCGGACAGGGGCAAAATGTGGGGATGGGCTTTATCCAACTCAAAGACTGGGATCTGAGAACCCGGCCGGACCAAAAATCTTCTGCCATTGCCCAAAGAGCCATGGCCAGACTATATACGACCATCAAGGATGCCGCTGTATTTGCCTTTATTCCCCCTCCGATTGTCGAGCTGGGCAGTTCAAACGGTTTTGATTTTCAGCTGGTCGACCAGGCCGGCCTTGGACATGAAGCCCTGGCAAATGCCAAAAACATGATGCTGGGCATGGCATCAAAGGACCCCAATCTTGTGGGCATCCGCCCAAACGGCCTGGCAGACGTGCCCCAGTACAAACTGGACATTGACTATGAAAAAGCAGAAATCCTGGGCCTTGCCACTTCGGACATCACCAATACCCTGACCACCGCATGGGGATCCTCCTATGTGAACGATTTTATGGACAAGGGCCGGGTGAAAAGAGTGTTTATGCAGGGGGATGCAAGCTTTCGGATGCTCCCCGAAGACATCGACAAATGGTATGTCCGTAACAACAAAAATGAAATGGTGCCCTTTTCTTCCTTTGCCAAAGGGCGGTGGACATACGGATCCCCCAGACTTGAACGGTACAACGGTCTGGCCTCAATGGAAATCCTGGGTGCCCCGGCTTCGGGCATCAGTTCCGGAGATGCCATGGAAATAATCCAGACCCTTGCAGCCAAACTGCCCAAGGGAATCGGGCTCGAATGGACCGGAATCTCCTATGAAGAGAGAATGGCAGGCTCCCAGACAACCCTTTTATATTCGGTGTCCCTGCTCTTTGTTTTCCTCTGCCTTGCGGCATTGTATGAAAGCTGGTCCATTCCTTTTTCGGTCATGCTGATTGTTCCCCTGGGGATTGTCGGGTCTGTTGTTGCCACCCTTTCGGCCGGGCTTTCCAATGACGTATATTTTCAAATCGGGCTGCTCACCACCATCGGTCTTTCGGCCAAAAACGCCATCCTGATTGTTGAATTTGCAAAGGATCTCCATGAAAAAGGGAATAATATCCTCATTTCAGCCATGTCGGCTGCAGAACTGAGGCTGCGCCCCATTCTTATGACATCCCTGGCATTCATCCTGGGGGTTACCCCCCTTGCCCTGTCAAACGGGGCCGGGTCGGCCAGTCAGAATGCCATCGGAATCGGGGTCATCGGCGGCATGGTGGCGGCAACAACCCTGGCCATCATCTTTGTTCCGCTGTTCTTTGTTATCATTGAAAAGGGGTCTGGCAAAAAAAAACAGGGGACCGATGCCCGAAATGAGGTGAAATATGTCAAATAGGATAATTGCAATTGCAGTATTACTGGTGCTCATTTCCGGCTGCACCCTGATCCCCGGATACCAGCAGCCAAAACTTTCTGTCCCAGAGACCTGGCCCCAGGGCCAGGCCTATCCGCCGGCAGGAACCACCGCCAGGACCGCCGATGCCCATGTATCTGATATCGCCTGGAAAGACTATTTCCTATCAGATACCCTGAACGCCCTTATTGAAAGGGCCCTGGAAAACAACCCCAACCTGAAACTTGCCCTGCTCACCATTGAGAAGGCAAAGGCGGCATACAGGATACAGCGATCCGACACTTTGCCGACCATTGCGGGAACAGGTTCCGGATCCCGGACAGGTACACCTGAAGACCTGAGCCCCACAGGCAGATCCACGACCAGTTCAAGCGTTAACGCCAATGTGGGTGTGACCGCCTATGAGCTTGATTTCTTTGGCCGGGTGAAAAGCCTGAACCAGGAGGCCCTTGAACTCTATCTGGCAACCGGGGAAGCCCTTTTAAACACCCGCATTGCACTCATAGCCCAGACCACAGACGCCTATTTGACATATCTGGCCAATAAAAAGCTGCTGCTGCTGGCAAAAAATACGTCCACGGCACAGGAAGAAACCCATGCAGTGGTGAAACTGCAATATGAAGTGGGTTCGGCCACACGGCTTGATCTGGCCCAGGCCGCGACATCCGTTGAAAGCGCAAAGGTTTCCATTGCCCAATATACCCGTTTGACGGCCCAGGCAAAAAATGCCATTGTCCTGCTTGCGGGATCTCCGGTGGAAGACCTTCTGGACAACAGCGAAACCCTGGACCAGGTTCAATTCATGGAGAACCTTCCCCAGGGCCTGCCCTCTACAATTTTGCTGGCAAGGCCGGACATCCGGGAGGCAGAGCACCGATTAAAAGCCGCCAATGCGGATATCGGCGCAGCCCGGGCGGCCCTTTATCCGCGGATCAGTCTCACCGGTTCCTTGGGGCTTGCCAGTGACAGCCTCTCCTCTTTGGTCTCGTCGGGCGCAGGGTGGGCATGGAACTTTTCCCCGTCTGTTTCCATCCCCATATTCAATCGGGAGGGCCTCAAGGCAAGCCTGGAGGTCGCCCGGGTGAGTGAAAAAATGGCGGCGGCAAAATATGAAGCCGCCCTCCAGACAGCCTTCAGGGAGGTAGCGGACCAGTTGGCGGCCAGGGGCACATACAAAGATCAGCTGGCTGCCCAGAATGCCCTGGTTGCCGCCAGCCGCAACGCATATGAATTGTCCCATGCCCGCTATCAAAACGGCATTGATAATTTTTTGACCGTGCTGGATTCCCAGAGATCTCTTTTCGGGGCTGAACAGAATGCGGTGATGATCCGGCAGGCGTATCTGAGCAACCTTGTTACCTTGTACAAGGTACTCGGAGGCGGACAGCCATAATACATAGTCATGACGGATAAACCGGGTTTAAAAAGGAACCACACGGTGAAACGGTTTTGTTTAAACATACCGCTCTGGTTGGGATTGCTGCTGCTCTTTGGCTGCGCCACACAAGGGGGGATGAGCGATTCCCGGCCGATTGCACCCTTGTCGGCAACCCCCTCGTCTTGCACAAGGCTCCAGGGAAAAATTGACGCCTTGATTGCCCGGGAGTTGTCCCCCCATTCCCTTGCTGCAATCAAGGTGGTCTTCCTTAAAACCGGGGAAACCCTCTACGAAATGAACCCAAACCTGTTGGTTTCCCCCGCATCCCTTCAAAAACTCTTTATCGGGGCAGCGGCCCTCTCATACCTCGGCCCTGACCATTCAATGGAAACTTCCATTGCCATAAGCTCAGATCAACCCACCCTTTTTCTCAGGGGGTGCGGTGATCCCCTTCTGGAAACAGCCGATTTGACAATCATGGCCGATACCCTTGCCGCAATTCTTCCAAGGCCTATCACCTATACCCTTGTCGGCGACACGGGTTGTTTTGATGAGCTGTATTGGGGGAAGGGATGGATGTGGGACGATGAACCCTCACCCGAAGCCATGTACCTCACCCCCCTGAGCGTAAACAAAAATACGGTCAGGGTGATGGTCACCCCTGGACAAAAAGCGTCCTTGCCACCAGCAGTTGTAACCGAACCGCCAACCCGTTATCTCCAGATTGAAAACATTGCCACAACCGCTGCCCCCGGCGGCGCCTGCGCAATTACCATAACCAGGCCCCCGGGTGACCGGGAGAACCGTGTCCGTGTTGCCGGAACCCTTGCCGCAGATTGCCCGGCAACAGCCCGGCAACTGACCGTCTGGCGGCCGGAATTGTACAGTCTGACCCTGCTGGGGGAGCTGCTGAACCAGGCCGGTGTGCCGACAAAAGTGCAGGCCATGGGAAATACGCCGGTTTCCGGAAAAAAACTAGTTGCCATCCGCCATTCCCTGGGGGATATTGTGACTGAAATGCTCAAGACCAGCGACAATTTAAGTGGGGAGAACCTGCTCAAGTACCTTTCCCATATAAAAAGCGTACAAAAAGGAAGTGCAAAAGACGGTATCCTGTGGGTCAAGGCCTATCTTGAGCAAAAGGGCCTGGCAACGGACCTGCTGCAGCTGGTTGACGGATCGGGCCTTTCCCGCTACAACCTTACCACCGCAGATGCGGTCACCGGCCTTCTGGCTGCAGCATATGCAGATCCTTCGGTCTCACCTTTTTTCATCAAGGCCCTGGCAATTGCAGGCCGGGACGGCACCCTGAAAGAAAGAATGAAAGAAACGCCTGCCCAAGGGGTCCTAAAGGGCAAAACCGGTTCCATGGAAGGCATCTCCGCCCTTGCCGGTTATACAACCACCGCTGCCGGAGACCCCCTGGCCTTTACCATGATCATGCAGAATATCGCCGGCCCTCCGGGGAAAGCACGGGATCTCCAGGACCGCCTGGCAGTCCTGTTGACAACCTTTCCATCAGAATAAGGAACTGGGATGCGCCGCTTTCAAAAATTATCCCATGGCTATTGTATCACCCGGATCCCCTTTTTTTTCCTGGCCATATGGTATTGACCAGACATTTCTTTTTTCTGCCTGGATGCCCTGCGTATTTTTTCTTCCGCCTGGGTAACATATTTGGGGTTGTCCTCAAACCGGAAGGGAACCCATACTTTTTCCAGGGCATCTCCAAAGACCTCCAATCCCACAGGGGTTCGGGTAATGGATGTGGTCCACCCATGGTCCGCCCCCAGGCCACCGAATGAAATATCGGCATATTCAGCTGAAAAATCCTGGCAAAACCTGCAGGCTTCCCGTTTTACCCCGGCCAGTTCCCCCACCGGTATGTGAACCTGTTTCCCGGATGCCAGGGAAAAAACAAACCTTTCTTTGATCCCGAAGCAAAAAGCAATGACATCGGAAGGGACAATTCCCAATGCCTGCATTTTTCTGATGGTGTTGATCTGACAGGGCCTTCCCACAAAGGCGATCCGGTCCAGGGCCCCTGTCTCACCCACTGTTTTAACAGAGGGAGAAAAGGTGGCGTAGCTGCCGCAGTGATGACATTCTCCCTTTTGCTGGACATCCTGGATCAAATGAAAAAAAGTCTTTTTCATGGCCCCCTCCTTTATTTTTTGTTTACGAAACCGAAGGAAACAGAAATAAACCCCTAACCCACGGTTTCTTCCGTTCCAATGGTTGCAGCCGCATAGGAAATCTTATCCGCGATCTGGTCCTCCGCGGCCAAAGGGTTGAGTTTTACCATCTCAAACCCCAGGATTTCCACATACAGATTGCCCCTGTCATCGGTCAGGGTCAGGTCATAGGTATTGGTTTCAGCACCCGACGTGATTTTTCGGGTGATGCAGTAATAGGGCTGGTTTTTTTGGATATTTCCATAAAAATTCAGGGTCTGCATCCTATAGGGCAGCACGGTTCTGGAGCTGGTAAAAAACTCCAGAAGACCGCCGGTCTGGAACATGGCATCCACCAGGACAGGGGCTGCCACAAAGGAAGGATCCTTCACCCCTTTGAAGAACTCGGCGCAGCTTTTGTCTGTCAGCGTTGTCACAAGCGTTGTCCCGTCAAAGGAATTGATATCCGTGATGGTGCCGAACAGCCCGAACATAAACAACCGCCTGGGATGGTAGACCAGGGTCTGGATGTCTTCTTCAAAGGAAACAGGAGAAAATTGCGGCAGATCAATCTTTCTGGGTGCAAGGGCGGTATTTGAAAATTGATAAACACCCTGGTAATGCAGTTTTGGGTCTCCCATGACCCTGCCCTGGGGATTTTTAAACACAGAAGCGATATTGCATTCAAACATGTCTTCTCCTTTTTGTTTTCCCTGGATCAGCAACTCTTTCGGCCGTCCCTTGAGCAGCTTGATCCCATAGGGAATGGAAAAATCAGACACGCCTGTAAAGCACTTTTTGTCCCCGGCCAATGCTTTTGCCGCCTCGGCCATGGTCTCAATGCCGGTGGACCCGAGGAAAAGGGGCACAT
>JAHIVS010000631.1 GCA_018816605.1 Pseudomonadota bacterium | reverse complement strand
GTCCGGTGGCGAAAGGTCGCTCACTTCCATCGCGTTGTTGTTCGCGATGTCGCAAGTAACCCCTCCGCCTTTTATAATTTTGGACGAAACAGACGCGACGTTGGACGAAGCCAATTCCAAAAAATACGGGGATATGATTGAAAAACTTTCTAAACATTCTCAACTTATTGTGATAACGCATAATCGCGAAACGATGTCGCGCGCGAATATTCTTTACGGAGTTACGATGACTGCGGACGGAATTTCAAAACTCCTTTCCGTTAAATTCGCCGAAGCGGTGAAAGTGGCGAAATAAAATAAAAATGAGTATTAGACATTTATAAAAAACAAAATTTGTAAGGCAAATTTTTAACAATGAAGATAAAAAAGCCTATGAATTGATTTTGGGCAAATTTGCGGACCATATTGTTTTGGAACATAATTTGCAGAAGCTCAAGAGAATGACGCTTGAAAAATTATAAATAATGGTATTGAATTAACCGGATAAAAAATGTATATTATCAAACCAATTTTAAAAGGACATCAAATGACAGAAGAAGAAATTGCTTGCTATGCGTTAGAACCGATGCGCTTATCATCAAAATCAAAAAAGGTCAATGAAGGTGGTTCCATTAAGCCTGATAGTCTTACGCGTGAAATCTTGAAAAGGATGCGCAGGAAAGACATCAAAAGAAGGGTTAAAGAAAGCTCCACCATACTAATTGGAAGTTAGTGAATGTAATCATTCCCCTGTATTTTATAATTCTATACCCAGCGTCATTTTAGCAATTTTTGTCCTTGTTTTTCATATTCCTTTCATTGGTTTCAGGGTTTGGACTCGTCATTATAAACCATTTGTAATAGCCGTCCGGACTGATGACCCGAAGCCGTACAAGTATTTATTTTTTTCTGGCGGTGCCACAGCGATCGTCATTTCTGGCCGGGAATGACCCATACGGTCCTTTTTAATATTTTGTTAGGAAGGCAGTTTTTTGCAGGTTCTGACTTCAGGGGTGGGTATCCGGGTGTCGACTGGAAAAAAGCAAAAGGCATGAGAGATATAATCACCTATCCGTATGCTGCGGCATGATATCCCAGATTTGGGTCGTAAAACCATTCCACATACTTTTTTGACAAGGAACCGCTTCCATCCTATACTGAAAGCCAAATGACAAAGCGCAACTTTCTGATCTCCTCTTTACTTTTCAACCTCCTTTTTTTCAAGCAAGGTATAACAAGGAATAAAAAAGAGTATCAAGAGCCTGAAATATGACCCCAACCGGGAACGACCCCACCCATAATTCCCTTGAGTGCGGATAAAATAAATTTGTATTGGGACTGGCATTCTAGTAAGAACCATTTAGAATAAATCAGCCGGGAAATCAGGTTGAAAGGAGCTCAATGAAGGTCATGATAATTTTTCTTGTCGTATTTTTTTTGTTTCTTCTGGGAATGGGGCTGATGATAAACGCCTGGAGCCACAATCCCCATGGCAGGCTGGATGTAAAAATCGCCCTTTTCCTGAAATATCTGGAGCTGGCCCGGGTTGATCTGTTTGAAAAAGGCCGCTCCATTGAACAAATCAGGGCCTTTTCAGCCAAGGGGGGAAACATACTCCAGGCCAAGCCCCTTGGGATCAGAACGATTTACAACAAAACCATCCCGGCAACCCCGGGGCCCATCACGGTCAGGGTGTATTCAGCCACAAACCAGACAGATCGGCCCATTGTGATCTACTGCCATGGGGGGGGCTGGGTGCTGGGGAATCTGGACAGCCATGACAATACATGCCGGTCCATTGCCAGAAAAACCCATGCTGTGGTGGTTAATGTGGATTATCGGCTGGCCCCTGAACACCCCTTTCCGGCAGCTATAGACGATGTATATTCCGCAGTGGTATGGGTAAAAGAAAATGCCACTCAGCTGGGGGGTGATCCTGATAAAATTTTCATTGCAGGGGACAGTGCCGGGGCCAACCTGGCGGCAGCAGCAACCATTGAGGCCCGAAAACTCAATGGCCCTTCCATTGCCGGACAGATCCTGATCTATCCGGTGACAGACCTCTCCGACTTTGATACAGCCTCCTATGGGGCCTTTGCCAAGGGCTATTACCTCACCCAAGCCTATATG
The DNA here is from genome assembly GCA_018816605.1 of Pseudomonadota bacterium. Next base: position 5,972 of record JAHIVS010000631.1, on the reverse strand, counting down.
GAAAGGTTCCGGGATTGTTATCTACCGGATCAGGCTGATTGGGTGAATCCAAGGGTCTCCGTGTTATTGGAAAAAGATCTGTCAAACCTTGCCCCTGCACTGGTGGTGACAGCCCAGTTCGATGTGCTTAAAGATGAGGGGGAAGCCTATGCCCGACGACTGGAAGCGGCCGGGAACCTGGTACACCTTTACCAGGTTCCCGGGATGATCCATGGATTTATAACAATGGACCGAATCCTGTCCGAGCCCAATGATGTTATCCAGAAAATAAACGACTTTGTCTCCCAGATAGCCCGGGAATATCCATAAACCTGGGTTATTGTTTTGTATCCCCGGCCTTGTTCTCAACCGGGTTGTCCATGCAAACCAAATTAAAATCCCCGAGGATGGCATAAAGGCTGGGCACCACCACCAAGACCAGCACCGTGGACACCATGAGTCCGAACACAATGGAGCAGGCCAGAGGGATAAGGACCTGGGCCTGGAGGGAGCGTTCCGCCAACAACGGCAGCAGCCCTGCTATGGTGGTGACCGAGGTGAGAATCACAGCCCGAAACCGCAGCCTTGCCGCCAGCTTGCCCGCCTGAACAACATTCTCGCCCATGGCAGTCTGCTGTTTGACAAAGGTCACCAGAAGAATGGAATCGTTGACCACAATGCCTGCAAGGGAGATAAACCCCATGATACTGGGCATGGCAATTTCGATCCCCATGAAAAGATGGCCCCAGACCACCCCGATAAAGGCAAAGGGAATGGTGACCATGACCACCAAAGGTTCCTGATAGGATTTAAACTGGAAGCTCAACAGACAGAACACCCCGAATATCCCGATCCCAAGGGCCTTGAGCATCCCGCCCATGGCTGACTTCATTTCTTTTTCCTGACCCTCCAGACCCAATGAGATGCCGGGAAATTCCTCTAAAAGTTTGGGCAGAAACCTGGCCTTTGTGTCCGCAATCACATCGGCTGCATTGGCCAGGGTGGTGTCCAGGTCTCCTGTGACCGTAACCGTCCGACTCCCGTCCACCCGTCGGATACCGGCATAGCCTCTGCCAGAGCTGATGGTGGCCACAGCACTCAAAGGCACCCGGTCTCCACTGGGGGTGAAAAGATAAAAGCTTTCAAGGCGGGCGATGCTGTCTCTATCCATGTCGGCAATTCTCAAATTCACCGCATAGGATTCATCCCGGACAATCATCTCACTGGCCGTATTCCCGTAAAAGGCTGCCCGAAGCTGGTTTGAGACCATTCTGGCGGTAAAGCCAAGGGATTTGGCCCCCTGTTTAAGGCTGACCTGAACTTCAGGTTTGCCCGGTCTTAAATCATCATAGAGGTCCGACACCCCCTGGTATTTGTATAACCACTCAATGAGGCGGGTGGAGGCCTGCTTGAGTTCATCCAGATCATTGCCTTGAAGACGGATTTCAATGGGCAGCCCCCCAGGGCCGATGGCAGGTTCCTTAAAGGCCAGTGCAATGGCATCGGGAACATTACCGATAAGATTTCGCCATTGGTGGATGATGTCATCAATGGTGGCGGTCCTGACTTCGGCACTGAGAAGGTCCAGGGACACCGTGGCTACATGGGGGCCTGTTTCACCCGCATCCACATTGGTGTTGTAGAGAACGCTGATATGCTCTATCAAGTCTGTCTGACCCGGCTGATCCTTATCTGTGTTCTGGGGTAAATCCCGGTTGATCTTTTCTGCGGCAGCCACTATCTTATCCACATAATAGGTGGTTTTGGAAAGGGGCGTGCCCTGGGGAAACAGAATTCTTGCCTGGATCACATCCCCGTCTATTTCAGGGAAAGCCCGTACCTTGAGAATCCCCCCGGCAATCATGGATATGGAGACAATAAAGGTAAACAGGACCAAGCCCATGAACCAATACCGATAATCAATGGCCAGATCCACCAGACGTCCCAGGACGGCCTGCCGCACCCAGTCCAGACCCCTGTTAATCTTTGACCGAAGGGCATTGGATTTTACGGCTTTGCCATTGTTTGCCCCATTTTTTCCCAGGGAATGGGCCAGATGGTTGGGCAGAATACAGAAGGCTTCCACCAGGCTCACCGATAGAACCAGAATAAGAATCACCGGAATCACATAGAGTACTTTGCCGATATCCCCGGTCATACTCAGGGCCAGGGCCCCGAATACAAAAAGGGTGGTGAGAAAAGAAGAAAAGACGCCGTTGGCCACCTGGGAAATACCGTCCACCGTTGCCTGGAACCCGCTCTTTCCCTTTTCAAGGTTGGCTGCCACGTTTTCTGCGATGACAATGGCATCATCCATGAGGATCCCCACACCGATGAGAAGGCCCACCATGGACAGCATGTTCAGGGACAGGCCCAAGTGTTTCATGACAAAAAAAGTCAGCGCAAAGGAAACCGGCAGGCCCATCACCACCCAGAAAGAAAACCGGAAAGGAAAAAAAAGCACCATGGCCAGGAAGACCAGAACCAGTCCCTGGCCGGCATTTTTTACGAGCATGTCCAAACGATCCCGGACAATCTTGGATACATTCTGGGTGAGCTCGAACGAGACTCCCGGCGGGGCCATAGCCCTTTCTTTTTCCAGGAAAACCGTTACCGCGTCCATGATGTCCAGGGCATCTTCGGTTTTGGTTTTGTTAATCTGAAGGATACCGGCCCTTTTACCGTTGAACAGAATTTTGTCTTCTTCATACTCAAACCTGTCAGAAATTTTGGCAATCTCTGACAGGCGGATGCTGGCACCGGTTTTGCCGGACACTACGATGAGATCCCCCAGCCCGTCAATGGTTTTTCGCTCCTCGGCAAACCGAATCAATATATCAGAATCCCTGGTTTTCAGGCTTCCGGCAGGCAGGTCAATGTTCTGGGCAGAAACCGCCGCCTGAATATCAGCCAAGGACAATCCCAGACGCATCATATCATAAAATGGGATTTCCATGAGAAACTCATGGCTTGAAAAACCCTGTATCTCCACCTGGGAGATCAGATCAATCCGTTTGAGACGATCCTTGAGGTCTTCACAGAAAAATTTAAGATGAACCGGGTCCATGGGTCCGGTCACGGCAATGGACACCACCGGATCTGTTCGGTTGATGCGGCGTACGATCACATCCTCCACAGATTCGGGGAAATCACTGATGGCTTCAACCTCAGTCTTGATATCATTGAAAAACTGGATGATATCGCCCTGTTCAACCATTTCCACCACCACACGGGCCCTGTTTTCCATGGCCGTGCTTTTGACCTCGGCAATATGGCTGACACTGTCAATGGCATCTTCCATACGGCGGCATATGGAGGCTTCCACATCTTCGGCCGTGGCCCCGGGATACACCGCGGTAATCTCAACGGCATTCACACTGAAATCCGGAAAGGTCTCGCGCTTGAGATCTCCGGCAGATATGGCGCCCAGAGCTAAAAACAGCACCATGAGCAGATTGGCGGCCGTGGGATGGGCACTCATATAGGCCACCATTGCCTTAAATGGGTTCATATCAGATGCTCCCCCCTGCTGCCTGGCGTTTGAGTTCCCTTTGCTTTTTACCATCAATTTCAGGCAACAGTTTCATCCCCTGTATTGCCGGGACCAGATCCGTGAGCACCACCTGCTCGTTGTCCTCTATCCCCTGGGCGATGACAGCGATATCACCCAGGGTCACCTCCACAATCACCGGTCTGACTTCCAGACGGTTTTCAGGGGTACAGATATAAATTGTATTACCATGGACTGCGCTTCTGGGCAGAACATATCGATCCTCAAGGGGTTTACCGCAAAGCTCAACCTCCACATACATGCCGGTGGCCAGCGGTGGACGTTTGCCGGGAATCAGCCCCCCATAGGGGGTATCAACCGTAATAAAAAAGGTCAGGGTGCCTGTGGCAGGATCCATGGCCTCCCCGGTCCTGGAAAATAGTCCCTCCCACTCAATAACCCGGTCGTGTTCAAGGGGAAGTCTGACCTTGGCTGAAATACCCATGGCCCGCCGGATGGTTTCAATATCCGGCACCTGCTCAAAGGCCTGGGTGTTGTTCCGTGGTAAAAGTTTACAAAATGCCTGGGGGGTCAGCTGAACCGGAATCTCTGCCCGGTCGATACTCTCGGCCTCCAGCAGAATGCTGCCGGCAGGGGCAAACTGTTTTTTTTCAATATTAACCTTGGAAATTCTGCCGTTAAAGGGTGCCCGGATCTGGGTTTTACTCACATCCAGCCGAAGTTCTTCCACTGAGGATTCCCCTGATTTTCTCTGGGCCACCAGGGCCTTTTTCTGGGTGGGGATCAGTTTCAATATATTTTCAAGGTTGTTCACCGCGGTCTGCCGGGCCAGGAAACTGGTCTCCTCTTTTTCCATGTCCGAGGCAGAAATAAACTGTTTCTCATAGAGCTTTCGCTTTCGCTCCAATTCCTGGGAGGCGATTGCCAAGGCCTTTTTCTCGATGATCAGCAGATGCTGGGTGTTTTTCTTTGACTGCTCCAACTCCGTGAGCCGGGCATCCAAATTCATGACCTGGGCCACCCCCCGGCTTTCTGCAAGACCATAGGACCTTGTGTCGATTTGCAAAAGCAGGTCCCCTTTGGTGATAAAATGACCTTTTTTAATCATTTCATCCATAAACACCACCTGGCCGCTGACCTCGCCAATGGCCTGCCAGGTCCGGTCGGCCCTGACATATCCATAGCCTGTGCTCCTGGGGATCACTTGTGTTTTTTCAAGTGCAATCACCCGCACAGCCTGCACCCGCTCCTGATTTTCCAGACGCACCGGCGCTTTTTTATAGGTTTTCATGACCAAAAACAGAGCAAGCCCGATGATCACAGGGATGAGGATGACCAGTTTCTTATAATTTTTCATATGGATTTCCTATTGAAGTCATTGCCGATATCTGTCAGACCAAGGGCGGATTCTGCATTGGCCAGCATTTTGTCCAGGCCAGCCCGGATAATTGCCAGATCCTCAGGGGCGATATCCTTGACCAGGATATCATGCCAGTTTTTTGCTCCCCCGATAAAATCAGCTTGCAGTTCCCGGCCATTGTCCCCCAGAAAAACCCGTTTGATCCGGTGTTCATGGGGATCTGTTTCCCGCTTGACCATGCCCATTTTTTCCAACTGTGCCACGGCCCGGGCCGTATAGGATTTGTTCACCCGCATGCGTTTGGACAATTCATCCTGGCTCAGGCCATCTTCCATGTACAGAATAAATAAAATGGCATAATCCCCAGCCCCCACCCCCATTGTCTTAGACGCATTTCTGGCGTACATCATGGTGAGTCGAAACAAAAGATTAATCCGCCGTCCCATGGATTCTAGTGCAAAGGTTTTAAACATAATCCCCCCTCAGTTGACAATGCAACCGAATATAAACAGGGTCAGTTGCATTGTCAACTGACATTTATAACTGCCATGCTGCTTTTTTTACCAGCCTTCCCAGGGGTATGCCGACGGCAGAACCCTGGGGCAGATTATTTTTTCCCGTCAGTCTTCAGCATAAAAGATGACAGACAGATTCGTAATTTCTATCTTGTCAGCTGTTTTTATAGCTATTATGTATTTGATTCATGCCAATAATCTTGGTAGGTCTGCTCGATTTCAATTACTTGCTCAATATGGTTTTTGATGCAGCATAGGGCTTGTTGTTAAGAACAAATCACAGCGTTGGATTAATCAGTGGAGAGGATAAATGGCATTTTGCTTTAATTTACGTCTATCAAATAAATTTCTTTTTTTCATCATGTTAACGGTTCCGATGTACCTTGTCTCAGTGCCGAATCCGGCGACTGCAACCCAAGAAAAAACAGGGGAAGAAAGATACCAAGTGTATCAATTGGGAGAGGTTCTGGTCACTGCAGAGCACGAAGGAAAAGAAGGCCCTACTACCATTTCAGAGGTTTCCGGTGCCCAGATTGAGAAATATAATGCTTCGAACTTGGGCGAGGCCTTAAAATTATTGCCCGGGGTATACTTTCATCAGGGCAGG
>JAHIVS010000630.1 GCA_018816605.1 Pseudomonadota bacterium | reverse complement strand
GCCTGATCAACGGTCTCATGGACCTGGCCATCCGGGAGAATGACCATGCGGCCAAACGCCATTTTGACTGGTTTGTGGAAGAACAGGTGGAAGAGGAAGCCTCCATGGAAACCATCCTCAACAAGCTCAAACTGGTAAAAGGGGAAGGCCATGGACTGCTCATGCTGGACAATGAACTTTCATTGAGGGTCTTTAATCCGCCGGTAAAATAAAGAGCTGACGATCTTCTGCCTTACGTTAGTGTGGGATGAAATACATCTTCTGCTTGTGCATGAAGGGTCATGGCCTTGTCAATCTTTTCAGGATCCCTTGACTGTATTGCCGCAACAATCAGTCGATTGACCGCCAATAGTTTACCCGGACCATCGGGGAATAATTCCCTGTGGTTGGAAGAATAGCCCTTGAGAAGGATGTCCTGAATCATGGACCATATGATATAAAAAATTTTATTTCCAGATAGCTGGGCCAGGGTCTTATGGAAATCCGTGGCAACCGAGATATAAACTTCAAAATTATCACCGGCCTTTGCCATTGTATCAATGAAATCATTCAGGCCCGTAAGATCTTCATCGGAAGCGTTCCGGGCCACGGCATGGGAGACCCCGAGTTCTATATTTTTCCTGACCTCCCACAGGTCTTCCAGGGTATGTTTGTCTGCGTTTATCAGCCAGGACATTTGTTCCCGCAAGGTTTCCATGTATTGGGTAATATCTGTTTCTTTGACAACGGCTCCCTTTTGCCCCTGCTTGCTTTGAATGAGACCGAGAACAGTGAGGGTTCTGAGCGCTTCCCTGATGGTCGGCCGCCCGACATTGAACATTTCGGCCAACTCCCTTTCAGGCGGAACCTGATCGCCGGGTTTGAGATGTCCATCAAAAATAGATTGTTTTATCTGGTCCGCAACCTCTTCATATAAACGAACTTTTTTCAAAGGCCTATGGGGAAAACTATGCTTCATTCAATCCTCCTTGGTTTTTTTGGTCTTACCATTGTCATATTATCTTGTCAACTCATTCTAAAATAGAATTTTCTTCTTGACTTGGTTCTGGCAATTGAGTTATCAGAGAAATAAATTTATGCTGTCGGCTACCCAACCTAACAGGATAAAAAACGAATCATACTAAACCTAATTCTCACTATATTTAAGGGATAATCCATGGATACATATTATATTGACGGAAAATTTGTCGATGATGACGCGGCACTGATTCCTGCAAAAGACATTACGGTTTTGCGGGGATTTGGTGTGTTTGATTTTTTAATCACCTATAACCGACGCCCGTTTTTCATCAAGGAACATGTGGCCCGGCTGGAAAACTCAGCCAGGGAAATCGGCCTGACCCTCCAGCACGCAAATGGGCAGATCTGCGATATTGTGGCCCAGACCATTAAAAAAAACCCCCACCACACCGAATCCAATATCCGAATCGTTTATACCGGCGGAATCAGCCCCGATGGGGTTACCCCCCAGGGCAACGGAATTCTCATGGTCATGGTGACCCCGAAACATACACTTCCGGCATGGTGGTATACCGATGGCACCAAAATCATCACCATTGACATCGAACGGTTTATCCCCACCTCCAAAAGCACCAATTACCTGTCGGCGGTGTTTGCCCAGCAAAAGGCCCATAAAACTGGCGCGGTTGAAGCCATTTACAAGGATCGAGGAAATCGATTGCTGGAAGGCACCACCACCAACCTCTTCTGTTTTAAGGGCAATCAGCTCATCACCCCGCCGGATGGAATTCTGCCGGGCATCACCCGGAGCGTGGTCCTGGAATTGACAAAGAAAGGGTATACCCAAAAATTGCGCCACATAGATGCAGATGAACTCGATCAGATGGATGAGATTTTTATCTCCGCCTCCAACAAAGAAATTGTTCCCGTGATCCAGGTGGATGATCTGGTCATCGGAAATGGGAAGCCCGGGAAAAACACCCAGAATGTCATGGAAATGTTTAAAACATACACCCATGCCTATGGCCAGGGCGAAATTGCCTGATGTCCCCCCCGTTTTATGAAGCTTCATCCCTGTTGCCCCAGACCCGGGTGGTTGTGGATCTGGGAGCGGTGGCCCATAATATCCGCGTGTTAAAAGGGCTGTTGCCAACCCAAACAAGGTTGATGGCCGTGGTCAAGGCAGATGCCTATGGCCACGGAGCGATTCAGGTTGCCAGGACTGTCCTTGAAAACGGCGCCCATTGGCTGGCCGTTGCCAGAATCTCTGAAGCAGTTGAACTCAGGGAGGCCGGTATTGATGCCCCCATCCTTTTGTTCGGGGATGTGCTGCCGGAACAAGTCCCCTTTCTTGCAGCCCATGATATCCGCGTCACCCTGACCTGTCTGGAATCCGCCCGGGCCATTGCAAAAATTGCCCTGGGTCAGGAAAAAGCCTTAAAGGTTCATATCAAGGTGGACACGGGCATGGGACGGTTAGGGATTCTCCACGATAAGTTTGCCACCCCGGACCCGTTTGAAAAGCCAGATCCGCCACCCGAAACCCACAACAACCCTGATAAGCCCCTGCAATGCCATGAAGAAATATTGGCAATTCAAAATTTAAAAGGGATTGAGATAGAAGGAATCTACACCCACCTGGCCAATGCAGATGCCAGGGACAAGGCCCATACCCTGCGCCAGATCTCCCGGTTTAAACTCCTTATCACAGAACTTGCACAAAAAGGGCTGACACCGCCCATCATCCATGCGGCAAACTCCGCCGCAGTGATTGATATGCCCCAGTCCCATTTCAACATGGTCAGGCCCGGCATTGCCGTATACGGGTTATGGCCGTCGGGAGAAGTGGATCATACAAGGATCTGCCTGAAACCGGCCCTGTCCATCCGATCCAAAATTATCCATTTAAAAAATGTGGCCAAGGGATTCAAAATTTCCTACGGATCCACCCATGTCACCCAGATTGCCACCCGCATTGCCACCATCCCCATTGGATATGCAGACGGGTACAGCCGAAACCTTTCCTCCATCGGTGAAATGATTGTCAGAGGCTCCAGGGCAAAAATCACCGGCAGGGTCTGCATGGACTTCACCATGATCGATGTGGGCCATATCTCCCGGGCAGCGCTCGGGGATGAGGTGGTGATCCTCGGAACCCAGGGAGAAGAAGAGATCTCTGCCACAGACATTGCAAACAGGATCGGCACCATCAATTACGAGGTGGTTGCCGCTCTAACCCGGCGGATGCCCATCTGCTACATCCATCCAGGAGAAAAATAATATGCTATCCGGCACTTCATTTAACTGGGAACAGGGCCGCTGGTCCTCGGGGAAAAAGCCCACCGCCACCCTCTGCATTGCAGGGGACTGGGCACCCATTCGCCATTTTAAATCTATCATTGAAACCAATCCGACCGACCTTTATGGGGATCTTCTGCCGGTCATCCAGGAAGCAGACCTTTCCATTGTCAACCTGGAAGCCCCTTTAAGTGACCAGGGAACCTGCGTATGTAAAAGCGGGGCCGGGTTCAAGGGAGAAACCCGGCATGTTTCGGGATTAACCGCCCTTCCCTTTGATGCGGTCACCCTGGCCAATAACCATGTGTTTGACTTCGGCCCGGATGCCTTCCAGGCGACACTTGATACCCTTGCCAAAAATAAGATCCAATGGGTAGGTGCCGGCATGTCCATTGAAGAAGCGGCCAAACCCCTCATCCTCACGGCCAATGGGTTGAAAATTGCCATTGTCAATTTCAGTGAAGGCGAAGACCTGACCGCAGCGGGCAGTGGCCCGGGGGTCATGGGATGGGAAATTCCCTGGCTTGAAGCCCAGATTCAGGCCCTGAAAAAAGCCGTTGACCGAGTAATTGTCATTGCCCATTGCGGCCTTGAATACATCCCCTTTGCCCCCCCCTATGTCATGGATGCCTTTGAACGAATGGCCGAAGCCGGTGCAGATGCTGTCATAGGTCACCACCCCCATGTGCCCCAGGGGATCAAATTTCACCACGGGGTGCCCATCTGCTGCAGCCTGGGAAATTTTGTCTTTTACCAGGAAACAGACCTTTATTTCAGAAAGCTTGGGGTTATGGTAAAACTTGGCATCACCCGTGATGGACTGGTTTCGCTTGCCCTTGTTCCCTACCAGATCCAAAACCAGGGGTTAAGTCTGTTGAAAGACAAAACCCTGGACCATTTTTTCACCCGTTTCAAGGAAATCTCTCTTCCCCTGGATACAGTGGAAGGAATTACAGACGCCTGGAATGGATTTTTGCAGTATTACGGCAGTACTGGGTTTAAAAATGAAGTGGCCATGATCATGGAACGAATGGAAACCGACCCCCAAAAGGCAGCGGCCATGTTCCGAAACCGCCTCACCACCAACCAGCACTTTTACCATTGGCAGGACCTATTGACCCGCATGGTAAAAGGGGAACTTGACACCGCTCCTGCCTGGGCCCAAAACCTTGCCAAAGAATGG
>JAHIVS010000083.1 GCA_018816605.1 Pseudomonadota bacterium | reverse complement strand
CACCTACGGCCCCCGGCAAAGCGCCCGGGCCGTTATTCCCACGATTATCGGACAGATTGCCGCAGGGAAAAAACAGATCCAATTGGGAGACATATCCCCCACCCGGGATTTTAATTACGTACTGGACACCTGCAAGGGGTTTGTGGCCCTGGCCCGGTCTGACAAAACCATAGGAGAGGTGATCAACATTGGGTCAGGGGTTGAGACCTCCGTGGCAGATACCCTGGATTTGATCAAGAAACTAATGAAGTCTGACGTTGAATTCATCACGGACAAACAAAGAGTACGCCCCAAGGATTCAGAAGTGTTCAGGCTTTGCTGTGACAATACCCGGATAAAACAGCTCACAGGTTTTTTACCGGGGTATTCACTGGAGACAGGATTAAAGCAAACAATTGACTGGTTTGCAGACCCCGTAAATCTGTCCCGTTATAAAACAGATATCTACAATGTATAGCGATCTTATCAACTTCATACAAGACTGGTATCAAACCAAGGAAGGGATACCGCTCCATGAACCTCGGTTTACGGAAGTGGACAGAAGGTATGTGCTGGATGCCATTGATTCAACCTTTGTGTCCAGTGTTGGTGAATATGTTGACCGGTTTGAGCAGGAACTTGCGTCCTACCTGGGGGCCGGCCATGCCGTTGCCACGGTTAATGGCACTGCGGCCCTCCAGGTGGCATTACGACTGGCCGGCGTGGAAAAGGGGGATGAGGTCATCACCCAGCCCCTCACCTTTGTGGCCACCGCCAATGCCATTGCCCACAATAATGCCAGTCCCGTGTTTGTGGATGTGAACAGGGAAAATCTTGGTTTGTGCCCGGATGCCCTTGAGAAATTTCTGGATCAAACGGCCCGGAAAAAAGCCCGGGGAACCATCAACAAAACCAGCGGCCGGAAAATAGCGGCCATTGTCCCCATGCATACCTTTGGCCACCCCTGCAGGATGAAACAGATAATGGAACTGGCAGACCATTGGGAGATTGCGGTTGTTGAAGATGCGGCCGAATCTCTTGGGTCAAGGATTTCAACACAGCATTGCGCCACCTTCGGTGCGCTGGGGGTTTTGAGTTTTAACGGCAATAAAACCATCACCTGCGGCGGCGGCGGTGCCATTATCACAAACAATAAAAGTCTTGCACAAAGGGCCAAACACCTGACCACCACGGCCAAGGTCGCTCATAAATGGGAATTTTCCCACGACGAAATCGGGTATAATTTCCGGATGCCCAATTTAAATGCAGCCCTGGCATGCGCCCAGCTTGGGCAATTGGATAGCATCCTCATGGACAAACGAAAACTTGCCAGGGCCTACGAGACGTTTTTTAAGGAATCCGGGTGGGCAAAATTTGTTGCAGAGCCCCAAGGGTGCACCGGCAATTATTGGCTGAATGCAGTGATCACCTCGGATCAAAACCAGCGGGACGACCTTTTAACAAAAACAAATGCATCCGGCATTGCAACCCGGCCTGCCTGGAAACTTATGCCGGATCTTCCAATGTATGGGGAGTGTCAGACGGATGATTTGAAAAATGCCAGGTGGCTTGCAAAAAGGATTGTAAACCTGCCAAGCAGTGCGAGGAGCAATGGGTAAAAGAGACATAATTCTCATTGGCGGCGGCGGCCATTGCCGCTCCTGCATTGACGTTATTGATAGCGGCCAGGAGTTCAAAGTTGTGGGGATAGTGGAACAGTCAGGAAGCAATAAAGCAAAATCAATACTGGGATATCCGGTCCTGGGGTATGACAATGACCTTGAAGCTTTAAAAAATATCTATGATTGTGCTTTGATCACCGTCGGTCAGATGGGATCATCCCGTACCCGCCAGGAGATTTTTAACCTTGTGAAAAAGCTCGGGTTTGTGTTGCCCGTTATTGTTTCTTCCCTGGCCCATGTTTCACAGCATGCCAGTATCGGCGAAGGGTCCATCGTCATGCACCGGGCAATTGTAAATGCCGGGGCCCGCATCGGACACAATTGTATTTTAAATACCCAATGCCTTGTCGAACACGATGTGACAATAGGGGATCATACCCATGTTTCCACCGCCGCAGTGGTAAATGGGGGTGCCGTGATCGGATCCGGCAGCTTTGTGGGCTCCAATACCACCATCGTTCAGGGGATACGCTTGCCGGATAACCATTTTTATAAGGCAGGGAGCCTTATCTGCAGTGAAAAAGACGGGCGGTTGGTTAAGGAGACCCTAAATTAATGTGTCCTGAGCGGGTTCTCATAATAGCGGAAGCAGGGGTAAACCATAACGGATCCCTGGACCGGGCAAAAAAAATGGTAAAGTCTGCTGCAGAGGCCGGTGCTGATGTCATAAAATTTCAAACTTTCACAGCCGATACCCTGGTCAGGAAAGATGCTGTCAAGGCGGATTACCAAATAAAAACATCGACCCGGAATGAGACACAATTTGAAATGTTAAAAAAATTGGAACTCTCTTATGCGTCCCACCTGGAATTGATTGAAACATGTAAATTGTATGGAATTGAATTTTTGTCTACGCCCTTTGACCTGACCAGCATCGGGATGCTCAGGAAAATCGGAATACGCAGGTGGAAAATTCCTTCCGGGGAAATTACCAATTTGCCGTATTTAAGGGAAATCGCTTCTGCTGGCCAGGAGATCATCGTGTCAACGGGAATGGCCGATCTTAAGGAAATCGGGGCAGCGCTTCTGGTGTTTACGACGGCCGGCATCTGCCTGGACAAGATAGCGGTCCTTCATTGCAATACTGAATACCCGACGCCCATGGAAGATGTGAATCTCAGGGCCATGCAAACCATAAAGGATGCCTTCCCCGGGGTCAGAATCGGATACTCTGATCACACAAACGGCATTGAGATTCCCATTGCCGCAGTTGCCATGGGCGCTGTGGTTCTGGAAAAACATTTTACCCTGGATAAAAATCTGGCCGGCCCCGATCACAGGGCCTCCCTTTCACCCGGCGAGCTGGCCCGGATGGTCAGGGCTGTCAGAAATGTTGAGAGGGCCCTTGGCAATGGCATAAAAGAACCAAGCCCGTCGGAGAAAAAAAATATTTGCATTGCCCGGAAAAGCATCGTAGCCGCCTGCCCTATTTCTGTCGGAGATACATTTACCCGGGACAATCTGACATCCAAAAGACCGGGAACCGGAATCAGCCCCATGAAATGGGATGAAATTATTGGCAAGAGCGCCCAAAAAAATTATAAAAAAGATGATCTGATCGATGCGTAAAATATGTGTATATACCTCCACCCGGGCGGAATACGGTCTTTTAAGGAATCTGATCAGACAGATCCATGCGAGCCCGGAACTTGTGTTGCAACTGCTGGTCAGCGGAACCCATCTGGTTTCGGACCAGGGAATGACCATTGAGGAAATTATTAGGGATGGATTTGGACCCGACAGATGTGTGGATATAGAGCTTACAGATGATTCTTCAGAGGGCGTCTGCCATTCCATGGGCATCGCCATTTCCGAATACGGCAAGTTCTTTGCGGAACATGCGCCGGACATGGTGGTGGTCCTGGGTGACCGGTTTGAGGCGTTCTGCTGTGCTGTCGCAGCCCAGGTCTCTTGTATTCCCATTGCCCATATCCATGGGGGTGAATCAACACAGGGAGCCATTGATGAAGCGTTTCGCCATGGCATCACCAAGATGGCGCATCTTCATTTTCCCTGTTGTGAAGCGTATAGACACAGAATTATCCAGATGGGTGAGCAACCCGGGCATGTCTATAATGTGGGTGCCTTGGGGGTTGAAAATATCAGGCGATTAAAATTCATGGGGCGGGAAGAGCTGGAAGGTTCATTGAATTTCAAACTGGACAAGCCGTTTTTCCTGGTCACCTTCCATCCGGTAACCCTGGAAAAAAAAGGTGCTAAGGATCAGTTTGAGCAGCTTTTGGCAGCATTGGACCAGTATCCCCATTATAAATTGATTTTCACGGGATCAAATGCAGATACCGGCGGCAGGGGGATCAATGAAATGCAGGAGGAATACAAAAAGCGTCACCCCGGTCAATGCCTTGGGGTGCCATCCCTTGGATACCTGAGGTATCTGTCCGCAATGCGGTTGTGTGATGCGGTTATCGGAAACTCTTCCAGCGGTATCCTTGAAGCACCCGCCCTTAAAGTTCCCACCATTAATATCGGAGACCGGCAGAAGGGAAGAAGTAGGGTTCAAAGCATTGTGGACTGCGATCCTTCCAAGGAAGCAATACTGGCTGCCCTGGAAAGGATAAATACCCAAGCGTTTCAATGGGGTTTGTCCACCATGACCCTGCCCTTTGAAAAATCCGGCACCGCTAAAAAAATTAAGGAAATATTGGAAAAGGCCGATTTAAAAGATATCCTGAAAAAAGAATTTTTTGATATCAGATACAAATCAACATCAAACAGGGATATGCAGGTAGAAAAATGAAAGATTGGAGAAAAACATTGGTCGGGCCTGAAACCTCTATAAAAGAGACCATAGCCGTTATCGACAAGAGTGCGCTTCAGATCGCCGTTGTGGTCGATTCTGACAACAAGCTCCTTGGAACGGTTACAGACGGAGATATCCGCAGGGGGATCTTGAAGGGCATCAGCCTGGATGAACCGGTAAAGCGTATCTTTTATGTGTCCCCCCTCACTGCCTCCATTGATGATGACCCAAAGACCATGCACAAAATCATGAAAGAGCAGTTGATAAATCAACTGCCCATTGTTGACCATGACGGCAGGGTTGTTGAACTTATGTTTTTAAGGGATATCCTGAAAGAAAAGAAAAATAAAAACCCTGTTGTTCTCATGGCCGGAGGCCTTGGCACAAGGCTTCGCCCCTTAACCGAAGACTGCCCCAAACCGCTGTTAAAGGTCGGGGGGACCCCCCTGCTTGAAACGATTCTGGAAGTGTTTGTCAACAAAGGATTTGATACCTTTTATATTTCAGTGAATTATAAAGCCGACATGATCGAAAAATATTTTGGGGACGGCTCTAAATGGGGTGTCAGTATTGAATACCTGAGGGAAACCCAAAGGCTTGGGACAGCCGGAAGCATCAAGTTGCTTCCTGAAAAGCCATCCCTGCCGTTCATCGTGATGAACGGGGATCTTTTGACCAAGGTTGATTTTAAGCAGCTGCTGGAATTTCATATCAACAACAACAAGCTCAGCAAAGCCATGGCAACCATGTGTGTCAGGGAATACAACATGCAGATCCCCTATGGTGTGATCAAACAGGAAGGCAACAGACTGGTGCGTCTTGATGAAAAGCCGGTTCAACGGTTTTTTGTCAATGGGGGCATCTATGTTTTTCAGCCGGATATGATTGATTTGATACCCGATGACCAATATTTTGATATGACCCATCTGTTTGATAAGATGATGGAAAAAGAGTATAAAACAGTGGTATTTCAGATCCGGGAATACTGGATGGACATCGGACATAAAAGAGATTTTGAGACGGCTGACGGTGAGTATGGAGAAATATTCTGGGGTTGATATAACATGGTGTTGACGAATTCTTATCCGTACGACTGGCTGAAAAAATTAAATCAGACGATTTTGTCTGCAAAATGCAAAATCAAAACAAAAGACATCTGTCTGGAAGATGGCTTAAACGCCGCCGCCCGGATTTTTCAAGATTCGATTCAATCCGGTGCATCTGTCTGGTGGGTGGGTAACGGAGGGAGTGCAGCAATTTGCTCCCATTTGTCCCAGGATCTGCTCAATAAACTTGGGGTTAGATCTTTTTTTTTAGGAGATGCTTCCCTAATGACCTGTATGGCAAATGATTTTGGGTATGAGAATGTTTATCTTAAGCCCCTTGAGATACTTGTAAGACCTAAAGATCTGTTAATTGCTATTTCAAGCTCAGGTAATTCTGAAAATATTGTTTTGTGTGCACAAATGGCAGTGAGAAAGGGTCTGCATCTTATAACCCTCAGCGGTTTTAACGATAACAATCGTCTGTGGAAGATGAAAAGCGATCTGTCTTTTTTTGTGGCGGCTGATCTTTTCGGTATGGTTGAATTAAGCCACGAAGCAATTCTTCACAGCGTGATCGAATCTTTGTGGCAGGAAGGAAATAAATGATTAAAATAAGCAAGTGTTTATAAAGAAAAGATTGAATGTTTAATCAAAAAAAAATACTTGCTGTCATTCCTGCAAGGGGAGGGTCAAAAGGCGTTCCCGGGAAAAACATTAAATGCGCAGGGGGAAAACCCCTTATCGCATGGATAATTGAGGCTGCCCGGACATCCAACTATATAGACAAATTAATTCTTTCCTCCGATGACAATGAGAT
>JAHIVS010000629.1 GCA_018816605.1 Pseudomonadota bacterium | reverse complement strand
CCTGAAAATGACAACCTGCTTTATGGTGTTGACTTTTATGACCATGATGGGAAAGGTCAGCACCATAAACCACAATGCCACGAAAAATGCCTGTTTGATTTCTTTTTTTGTAACCATAATTTTCTTTTTCAAATAATGAGGTTAAACTTTTTGGGCTTCGTGTTTGCCAAGTATGCCTGAGGGTCTGAAGATCAGAATAATAACAAGAATGGAAAAGGCAAAGACATCCTCATACTCGCTCCAGAAATAGCCGGTAAAAAAGCTTTCGGAAATCCCCAGAACAAGGCTGCCAAGCACGGCACCCGGTATTGACCCAATTCCGCCGAGCACTGCTGCGATAAAGGCTTTGAGTCCGGCAAGGAATCCAATAAAAAAGTTTATCTGGCCCACGTGGCAGGCGATTAAAACCCCCCCAATGGCAGCCGTGGCGGATCCGACCACAAAGGTGGTGGAAATGACGCCGTTAACATTGATACCCAAAAGGGCTGCCATGACTTTGTCCTGGGCCGTAGCCCGCATGGCCTTACCGATACGGGTAAATTTGATGAGTAGCCCAAGAAGGACCATGACAATCACGGTGGTGACAATGATGGTCAGTTCCACAGAGGACATAATGTGTGCATAGGGTTCCCAGAATGCAAAATCAGGAATCAGACTTTTAAAGGGCATAAATTCAGGTGTCTGGGCAAGCATGACATAGTTCTGGAGGAAAAGGCTCATCCCAATGGCAGAAATCAGGGCAGAGAGTCTGGGCGCATTCCTCAGAGGCTTGTATGCAATTTTTTCAACGGTAAATCCATAGGCGCAGGAGTAAACAACGGCAAAAACAACGGCAAGGATGGCAATCACCGCCGCATTCCATCCCCAGAGCCCCAGGACGCTGGCCACGATCAGTGCGGTCATGGCACCGATCATATAGATTTCACCGTGGGCAAAGTTGATCAATTGGATAATCCCGTATACCATGGTATATCCAAGGGCGATCAAGGCGTAAATGCTGCCCCGCGTGAGGCCCCCCAAAAGCAGTTCCAAAAAATAGACAGGGTCTGAAACCACTTCCCTGATACCCAAAAATCCCAGTACCCCGGTGATAGCCACCCCTATAGTTATATTAATCCAACGCATGTTAATTAATTTAAGACTCCTAAACTTTGTTAAATTAAAGTAAACCTAATACTGACAAAAACAGGAGCCGTAATTGAATGAATTACGCTCCTGTTTTGTTTCAACATCAGCAATTAATTAACTTGTTTGTATTTTCCATCCATAACTTTGTAAACTGAGAAACCAGCCCCGATAACATCCCCGTTTTTATCAAACCCGATGGGGCCCAGGGGGGAATCGATTTTGAGTTCGTACATGGCGGCCTTCATCTTGTCAAAATCAACTGAACCGGCTTTCTCAGCTGCCATGGCAAGGGCCTGGACACAGGCATACCCATTGTAAAAGAAGGTTCCGGGATCTTCTCCGTATTTTTTCTGGTGTTTGGCTGCAAGTTCCTGGTACAGGGGGTTGGAAGAGGTATCATTGGGGCCGGTTGCATAAACGCCTTCGGAATATTTGCCGGCCAGGGTGGTGAAGTTGTCACCGATGATGCCGTCACCGCCAAAGAAAATGGTATCCACCCGTTTCTTTTTCAACAGCTGGACAATTTTGGAGGCATCTGAATGATAGCCGCCCCACATGGTGACTTGGGCTTCGGATCTTTTGATTTTCTGAACAATGGCGGAAAAGTCGACAGCGCCTGTTGTAACCCCTTCAAACAATACGATTTCAATGCCGCCCAGTTTTTCAAATGCCGCCTGGGCAAGTTCCATCTGGCCTTTTCCATAATCGCCCTTGTCATGGATCAGGGCAACTTTTTTGACTTTGAGGTCGTTTTTAACAAAATTGGTCATGAGGGTTGCCTGGGCACCGTCATAGGCAATGGTTCTGAAAAAATTGGGGTGTTCACCCTTGAGGGTCAGGTCATCATTGGTGGAGGCCGGGGAGACAACCAGAAGATTGGCATCTTTATAAATTTTGTTTGCTGCGATGGTGCATCCGGAACATACATGGCCGACAATCATCTGGGCACCGTCGGAAACCAGTTTGGTTGCCATGTTGACAGCAACTTCGGGTTTACACACATCGTCACCAATTAAAAGTTCCAGTTGCTTACCAAGGACGCCGCCTTTGGCGTTGATGTCTTCTATGGCGATTTCAATGCCGCGTACGGAAGAGATTCCATAGGGTGCCAGGTCACCGGAGATAACTCCGCCAGAACCGATTTTGATGGTATCACCGGCAAAACCGGGTACTGCAAACACAGCCATTGCCAGTGCCGCAATTGCCAACGCTTTGAAAATAGATTTCATCTCTTACTCCCCTTTGGTTAAATTGATTTAATAGTACAGCATAACTACAATTTTAATTGTGAGTGTTGCAAATATAAAGAAGAAGGGTGGTTATAGTCAAGTAAAAAAAGGCCTTGGGTTATAAAAAAAGAAAGAGACATGGCGCAAATCCCAGTAAAATTGGACGCTTGTCTTGTATATACAAGTATAATCAATTCAGTTGTTTCCGGTGGCCGCCTAGGGCGTCACCCGTTCAAAATGGCAGGTGAAATGGCGTAGATATTGAGGCTGATAGGTGATTTTATAGCCGGGGATTTCGTTTTTCATTGTCCAGACCTCTCCTATGACCTCTATCAGGTAATCAAAATGGCTCTGGGTATAGACCCGCCGGGGAAAGGCAAGGCGGACCAGTTCAAGGGGGGAGGGCAATTCTTTTTTGTTTTCATCAAAGCTGCCGAACATGACACTGCCAAGTTCCACTCCCCTGACCCCGCCTTCGATGTAAAGGGCATTGATCACGCCGATGCCCGGGTATTGTAATGCAGGAATGTGGGGAAGCATTTTTCTGGCATCCAGAAAAACGGCATGGCCGCCGGCCGGCCGGACTATGGGAATGCCCATCTTAATGAGGCTTTGACTCAAATATCGGACCGTTGCCTGGCGGTAGACCTGGTAATCATACTCAAGGGCTTCCATCAACCCAACCGCAATGGCTTCAAGATCCCTTCCCGCAAGCCCGCCATAGGTGGGAAATCCCTCCCGCATGATCAGAAGATTGGTGAACTTTTGCGCCCAGGTATCGTCATTGCAGATGAGAAAGCCTCCGATATTGGCAAGCCCATCTTTTTTGCAGCTCATGGTGGCGGCATCGGCATGGGAAAACATTTCCCGGGCAATCTCCAGCAAAGACTTTCCCTGATACCCTTTTTCCCGTTCGTGGATAAAATATGAATTTTCGGCAAACCGGCAGGCATCAATGACCAGGGGTATCCCCTGCTGTTTTAATACCTTTTTGACAGCCCGGATATTGGCCATTGAAACGGGCTGTCCTCCGCCGGTGTTGTTGGTGACCGTGATCATGCAAAAAGGGATATTTTCTTTTCCGTGTTCGGCAATGCAAGCCTTGAGTTTTTCAATATCCATGTTCCCCTTGAAGGGTGATTCATCTGCTGTGTCCGCCCCTTCCGCACACAGGAGGTTGGCAGCAATTCCACCCACAAATTCAATGTTGGCCCGGGTGGTATCAAAATGGGAATTGTTCGGGATAACCTGGCCTTTTTTTATAAGGGTCTGGGCAAGAATTCCCTCTGCCGCTCTTCCCTGGTGGGTGGGCAATATGTGTTTGATCCCGGTAATGCTTCGCACCGTCCGTTCAAAATTTTTCCAGGATCTGGAGCCGGCATAGGATTCATCTCCCATCATCATGGCGGCCCATTGCCGGGTGGACATGGCCCCGGTGCCCGAGTCGGTTAGCAGGTCAATGCAGCAGTCTTCTGCATCCAGCAGAAAAACGTTTTCATGGGCTGCGTCTAAAGCTTTGATCCGTTCTTCCCGGGAAATAATCTTAATGGGTTCGGTGGTCTTAATTCTGAAGGGTTCGATAATGGTTTTCATGGAAAGATCCTCTTATTTTTTAGGTTTTTTGGGGGGGTGTATAGAGTGTTCGAACATTTTCATTAGAGCGGTCAGGTTTTGCTTATAGCGGTCTTCATCCATGGTGGGGATGATCTGGTGGCTGCCGATATAAAAGCAATATCGTATCAAAGAGAAAAATTCCACCTGGTCCGGGTCCCGGGTCATAAGGGAAAACATGGTTTTTAAAAAATCCACCCGCCGGGTGTCAATGCGTTCCTGGAACTTTCGGGCAAGGGGATCCCGCAGGGCCCAGGCCCTTACGGCCACTTCCGTTTCCGGGTCCATGGCCTTTTCCGACAAGGTCACAAGGGCATCATTGATGGTTTCCAGGGTTTTTTGCACCTGGCTGTCCCGGATGATGTCACCGGTCTGTTTCTCTTCCCATTGCTCCAGAAGCTTTTGGGAATAATCGTGTCTGTTTTTAAAATGATGGTAAAAAGCGCCCTTGGTTTTGCCCATTGCCCGGGTCAGGTTTTCAATGGTCAAACCGGCAGCGCCTGCTGTCTTGAGAAGTTTGAATCCTTGATCAAACCAGGGGGTTTTGTCTGTTTTTTTCATGGAAGTTCCTAAAGCTTATAACCATACCCTATGGTATGGTTTTTATCACTTTCTCTTCGCCTGGGCAAGGAAAAATATTGAGGTTTTGTTTTAAAAAGTGTATGAAATTGAGGTTTATTGTAAAAAATGACAAATAGTCGTTAAAAACATAAAAATAGGGAAGGCATGAATTTTTTTTCTTTTAAATTAAGACAAAAGATACTCGGCGTCATCGTTCTTGTGGTCTGTATCGTCATGATTGTTTCCTGTCTTGTGGTCTCCTATGTCACCTATGACCAGAATGTGGCGGCTACCAATGCCAGTCTTGTGACCGGGGTCAATAATATTAAAAATAAGATGGAAGAGGTCCGGCAGGACCTGTTCAAAAAAATCAATCAGATGGATACTGTGTTCAAGGTGAGTGAAAACGTTAAATTCATCGGTGAGTTTAAAAAGGACTATGACCTGGGCATGACCGAATCTGCTTTTTTCGATCTTGCCAATGCATTGTTTGCAACAGCCTCGGCAAATAATCTAAAGAGATTGGCGGTCTATGATGCCGCAGGAGAATTGGTCGCCTTTGCAGAGCAAAAAAAGGACGGCACATTTTTGGCAGGGTATTACTATGTAAATCCGGAGAAAATGTTTAAATTTGTTCGGATCAATGGGACCCAGGATTTAAAAAAGAGTCGGTGGGAAACAGCTCCCCAGCTCCCGGATCTTGAAAGCAGGATTACTGAACCTCCCACGACTGCAACGCTTCCTGAAGGCAATCTGGGACACCTGGGAGGGCACCTGGCATTGTCCATTTCAGTGCCTGTAATGGTGGATGACTACAACAAAAAAACCCAGCAGATGGAGCCCAGGTCTTTTGGGGGTGTGGTTCTGTCAAAATTGCTGGACAAGGCATTTGCAGACCAGATGGTGGAACTGACCGGTATGCATGTCAATATTTTTGCAAAAGAAACCTTGGCAGCGGGAAGTTTGCCCTCTTATTCCGTCCTTGATAAGGACACGTTTTCACCCACAGCCGGTGCTGACTGGACCCTGGAACAGCAAAGGGCGGTCCCCGGAGTCCTAGAGGTGGAGAAGATCAAATATTTCCAGGGCCTGCTGCCCGTTTATTCGGACAAGAGCCTTGCCGGTGCCATTGCCCTGCTGACCTCCAATAAAATTGTGAAGGACAATACCCTGCAGCTGGTGTATACGATGGTAATCGTTTATCTTTGCTGTATTGTGCTGATTATTCCAGTGGCCTTGTTTTTTTCCGGAACCATGGTGAAATCCATTCTGAGGGTCACTTCCAGTCTGAAAGATGCGGCCCAAGGGGAGGGAGACTTGACCAAACGCATCCCCATCACATCCAGGGATGAGATAGGAGCGCTTTCCCATTGGTTTAATGTTTTTATCGAAAAACTTCAGATCATGATCCAGGACATTTCCCAGAGCTCTCAGGTTCTGTCCCATGCTGTTGGAGTGACCAGGGACGCCTCCCGGGAGATATCGGACAATTCAGACCAGATGCTGGATACCACAAAGCGGGTCACCCAGGCCACGACGGAAATGAGTTCACAAATATCGGCCATTTCCCATGTGGTGGGCCAGTCTTCGGACAACCTGGACATTGTGGCCTCTGCCACAGAAGAGATGACGGCCACCATCAACGAGATTGCCAAGAATGCCGAAGCCGCCCGTGCAATGAGTGTGGAAACCCATCAAATGATTGAAGCCGCCTCGGTAAAAGTGAATCAGCTGGGCAGGGAGGCAAAACAGATTGACGGTTTCACATCCACCATTAATGAGATTTCCGAACAGACCAACCTTCTGGCCCTGAACGCCACCATTGAGGCGGCCCGGGCCGGGGAGGCCGGAAAAGGATTTGCCGTTGTCGCAGGGGAGATAAAGGAATTGGCCCGGCAAACGGCAATGGCCACCCAGGACATTAAAAATAAAATTGATACGATCCTGGGCTCATCAGGTGACACCATGGATGAGATGGCCGGTATTTTGAAAAAATTCGGTGATATGAACGATGTGGTCAACGAAATTGCTTCGGCCATTGAAGAACAATCTGCCACGACCAAGGAGATTGCAGACAATACCGCCACCGTTGCCTCTGGCATCTCGGATGTGAACACCCGTATTTCGGAGTTTGACACCCTGACCACCGACATCGCAAATCAGATGGAAAAAATGAACCGGGCCAGTGTAAAAATGTCTGAAAATTGCAACCACATTAATGGGGATACCGAAGAGATGGGAACCCAGACAGATAAGTTGGATACCTTGATCAACCGGTTCGTCATCAAATAAAGGATACCTATTTTGAATACCCAGGAAAAACTTGTTCTGCTAAGAGAAAAAATGGCCAACCGGCATATCGCAGCTTTCGTGGTCACAACGGCAGATCCCCATCAGAGTGAATATATGGCAGACCACTGGCAGGCAAGACGCTGGCTGACAGGGTTTACGGGGTCTGCAGGCGTGGCGGTTGTGACAAAAGACAAGGCCATTCTCTGGACAGACTTCCGGTATTGGCTCCAGGCCGCTTCCCAGATAAAGGGATCCTCCTTTGAGCTGTTCAGACAGGGGGAGGCAAATGTTCCGGAGTTTGATGTCTGGCTTTCCCAAACCCTTTCAGAAAAAGATACCATTGCCATGGACGGCCATGTGGTCTCTGCTGCAAATGTGGAAAAATATAAACGCAGGTTTGAACAAAAAGGGATGGCCCTTGTCGCGGACGTGGATTTTATTTCCGATATCTGGGCAGATCGCCCCCCCATGCCGGTTTCCAGGGCCTGGATTCTGTCCGATATCTATGCCGGACGGACACGGGCCCAAAAACTTACCCAGATCAGGGAGGTCATGGCAAAAACCGGTGCCGATACCCATTTGATAACCACCCTGGACGACATTGCCTGGACCTTTAATCTCAGGGGGGAGGACGTCTGCAACACGCCCGTGAACCTGGCTTTTGCCCTGGTCACCCGTGATCGGGCAATGGTCTTTATCCATCCGGATAAGGTGGATGCGCCCCTTGCCGCCCAATTTGAGCAGGACAGGATAGATTTCTACCCCTATGGGCAATTGAAACAGACGCTGGGCAGTCTGGCCAAAGGGACCAGGATTCTTCTGGATCCCAATACGGTCAGTTATGCCTTTGTTCAGGCGATTAACCCGGAAACCAGGATCATTGAACAGATAAATCCTGCTGCAGAACTTAAAGCAATTAAAAATGAGATAGAGATCGGTCATATGCGGCAGACGTCGGTTAAAGACGGGGTTGCCATGGTCAATTTTTTGTATTGGCTTGAAAACAGAACCGACGATACGCCTGCTTCTGAAATGAGTGCCGCCAGAACTCTTTTTGAATTCCGCAGGGTGCAGCCTGATTTTTTCAGCAATAGTTTTAATCCCATCATGGCCTGCCGGGAGCACTCGGCCATGTGTCATTATTCAGCAACGCCCGAAAGTGATGCCCTCCTTGGAAACCAGGGTATGTTCCTCACGGATTCCGGGGGCAATTATCTGACCGGCACGACGGATATCACCCGGACCGTCAACCTTGGTGTTCCCACCCAACAGGAAATCCATGATTATACACTGGTGCTCAAGGGGCATATTGCCGTGGCCACAGCCCTTTTTCCCATGGGAACCAAGGGGTTTCAAATAGACACCCTGTCCCGTCAGTTCCTCTGGAAAGAAGGCATGAATTTCGGCCATGGCACAGGCCATGGTGTGGGATTTTTTCTTTGTGTCCATGAGGGACCTGCACGGATCAGCCCCCATCCCGTGGATGTGGAATTGAAAAAGGGAATGCTCTTGACCAATGAACCCGGGCTTTACCGGGAAGGGCACTACGGCATCCGCCTTGAAAACATGATTTTGGTGGACGAGGCCCACAAAACCCAATTTGGCCAGTTCATGGGCTTCGAGAACATGACCCTCTGCCATTTTGAAACCAGCCTTGTGGACAGAACGCTGCTTTCCCATTTTGAAACCCGCTATCTGAATACCTATCATCAGCAGGTGTATGAACGCTTAAGCCCGGGCCTTGAGCCCCAGGTTGCGGCATGGCTCAAACAGAAAACAGATCCTCTCTAACCCTTCTTGGAGCCTTGCCCTGAACCCTATTGACTTGTAATGGTAAATCCCTGGTTTTTGAGCAGGGCCAAAAGGCCCTGTTCTCCAGCCAGATGCCCCGCACCCACCAGAATAAACTCAACCTGGGGTGTGGCCGCCAATTGCCTTATCCCGGGCATCCACTTCTGGTTTCTTGCGACAAAAACAGAGTGGTAAAGTTGGGGTAAATCATGTTTCAGCGGCCCAAGTATGGCCCTGTCAAGGCCCGGGCCATCCCCTTTTTTCCATGCGGCTTTGATGACAGGCAGTAAAACTGGCAGGCGTTTTAAGTCCTCGATAATATAGGAAATCAATGCATCTTCATTTCCGGTGCCCATCTTTTCAAACAAAGCGATCTGTTCTTCAGGACTTTCAAGGTAGCCCATTTTTTTTTTATCCCTGGTCGCTTTGGAGAAAAAGAATTCATCCACTCCGGTTCCGGCCGCTCCCAGTTTCTTTGCCTCGATCATTGTCAGGGAGATCAGGACCAGGCCGGGTTTAAAACGCTCCATGGCTTCAACCGCTATTCCCCGGTCTGCCGCAAAAATATTCAAGGCCTGGAAGGTGTCAGGTGTCAGCAGTTTTTTCAGGGTCCGGTTGTCCGCATAGACCAATTTCTCCATAAAGGTTTTTGTGAATGCGGGGTCACGGCTTTTTTCAATGTCTGTCTCAAAGATCAGGACATCTGATTTGCCATAGGCGGCATCAAAGGCCGTGGGCAAGGGGTAGTCCGATTCACCGAGAATATGAAGGGTTCCCCCCAGATAAAAGTGGCGGTTTGCCTGGCTTACCTTCCATACAGGAGATCCTGCATGGGCCCCAAAGGCCAGGAGAAAAAAACAGAGGATTCCCATGCACAGGTGTTTGGGTTTCATGTGTTTTCCCTGTCAATCCACTTGTTTACCTGTGGGGGTTCATAGGCTGCAAACCGGTCCAGAAGCCTGATGGGATCTTTTTCGACAATGAGCATGGACCTGTGGGCAGCCATTACAAACCCTTCTGCAACCGTGTGGTCCAGGAAGGCGGACAAATGGTCATAGTAACCGCTGGCATTGAGCAGACCGCAGGGTTTCTTGTGAAACCCCAGCTGGGACCAGGTCAGGATTTCGAACAATTCTTCAACGGTTCCAAGTCCTCCGGGCAGGGCGATAAATCCATGGGAAAGGTCTGCCATCATGGCCTTGCGCTCGTGCATGGAGTTGACGATGACAAGATCGGTCAAGCCGGGATGGGACACTTCCCGGTCCACCAGGGCCTGGGGCATGATGCCGATGACCTCACCGCCCCCCTTTAAAACCGTGTCTGCAATCTCTCCCATGATGCCCACATGGGCCCCTCCATAAACCAGTCCGATTTCCCGCAACAATAATTCCTCTGCCAGAAAACGGGCCGCTGCCACATACTCGGGTCGAAAGCCTTTGCTTGATCCGCAATATACGCATATTTTTTTCATCTGTTCCTATCCAGTCCTTTTCATATTTCACAGCTGATGTGAATATCCCAGAAGGGAATCGGCTTGTCAATATGAATCCCCTCACCCAATGGCGATCCTGGGGTCAGACACCTTTTCTGGTACCGGGGATGCCCATATGAGTCAAAAAAAAGCACCAGCAATGTACTGGAAATATTTTAAAAATAACAGTCCAAAGGTTCTTTAGGAGACCTGACCTAAGGGGTGTGGCATACTTCATGCTAACAATTAGGTCTCAGGCGGTTTTAAGTTCCACCGAGGCATCTTTTTTAACCAAAGTATTACGGGAGGGAAAAATGAAAAAAGTGTTGATTGCGTATACCAGCAGAGCGGGAACCACTGATAAAATGGCTAATTTTCTGGCAGAGGGCGTCAGGATGTCTGGAAATGAGCCCAAGGTTGTCAAAATATCCTCCATCACAAAAGAGACAGATCTGTCCGGGTATGACGGCTATCTTTTTGGCTGTCCCACCTACCATAAAGACATGACCGGCGGAATGAAACAATTTCTTTTTTTGGCTGCGGGTGCCAATTTGACCGGCAAGATCGGAGGGGCCTTTGGATCCCATACCCATAGCGGTGAAGCGGCTCCCATGATTTTTGAAACCATGCAGCATGTGTTTAAAATGGATGTGGTGGATCTTGGCCCCTTGAATCTGACCGAAGTGATGATGGGAACAGATGAAGGGACAAGGGCCTGCCAGCAATATGCCAGAGGGTTGTGCGAAAAGTTTTAGGGACAGAAATCCCCAAAGGCAAAACGGATCCACGACTCTGATCGTCTGGTTCCGGAGAATTCATCCCCCGGCTGCGGCTGATTCAGCATGCATCCGGGGGATTTTTACTTGGTTTGTGCCGGTATTTTTTTTAAACGCGTAATAGGGTTTGCCTGGTATGGGATTTGTGCTATGGTTGGAATACGCAATTTTTTCTGCATTTAGAATGCCCATTATCATCGGCATGGGTTATCCGGGCCTTGTTTGTTGCCCTCAGAAAGCAGTCGGCCCGTGATATCATCCAAGAAATGCGGGAAATATCAATATGAAATGTGGACAAAGAAAACTGGCACGATTCTTGATATCAAGAGTCTTGATAGGTGTTCAAATAGACGTTTGAATCGTTTTTTTATAATCAGTAACCCACCAAACATATATGAGGAGGCAGATCATGGTTAGTTGGATATGTGATAAATGCGGATATAGCCTGGAAGCCGATACACCGCCGGAGAAATGTCCGTCCTGTAAAAAAGAGTGTTCTTTTGTGGATAATTCCTGCTATACCCCGGATTGTGCCGGTAAACCCACTGATCCGAGAATAACCGGTAAAGATTAGGCAGAGGAGAAAAGAAATGGGAAAAAAAAAGAAATACCGAATCACAACATCCTGTCCCCAGTGCGGCTGTGGCGGTGAAGCGGAGATGTCAGAGGAAGAACTGAAAAAAAAATATGGGGATGTGCCCAATATCCATTTGGAATGCCATGAATGCATGATGGTCATGGACGCCAAGGTTGAGGAAGAGAAAAAGAGCGGAGAGGTCTGATGCAAGAGACCGGGATGCAGGGTGCGCGCGCTTGTGTGTCCCGGGCCCTTTGGGGGAAAGGTCAATGGAGCCTCCCTCCCGATAGGCGGATATTTTAATGAAGATGCAACTTTTGTCTGCCGGGGAATATCATGAAAAGACCGGTTATTTTCGTAACCGGATCTCCCCCCACCACCTTGATTTCGATGCCTATCCCCTGGCATTTAAAGCCTATGAAACCCTTGAAAGAATTGGGTTGCCCACAGTTTTTTCCCAACAAGACAGACCGCTATTGACCCTTTTTTCCTCCGGACCGGGCAAAGGCCGTCTGGATATCGCTGCAGTGTCGCACATCCTGTTTTTGGCCTATGGAGTGACCTCGGTAACACGCAGCCGGTCCATTCCGATCCTGAACAGAACCCTTCCGTCAGCAGGCGGGCTTTATCCCTGCCATTTGTATGTGGCAATTTCAGGGATTGAGGGTCTTGAGACAGGTGTGTATTATTTTGATCCAGTTCATTTTTGTCTGTGCCGGCTCCATGGAACTTATGCGCCCCGGGATGTGGATACGGTCTGTTTCATGGTCACGGCATCCTTCTATACCAGTGCATGGAAATACCGGGAACGGGCCTTTCGGTATATGCTTCTGGATGCCGGCCATCTGGTGGAAAATCTGGACCTTGCCCTGGGGCTGTACGATGTGGATCACACCCTTTGCTATGATTTTGAGGATAGGGCCATTTCCGATTTTTTACAACTGGACCCATCCCAGGAGGTGCCCTTGGTGTGTGTATCATCCGGCCGGGACATGAATGTCTCAGCCATGGGACTGGCGGGAAACCCCGGGAAGCCTGCCGATCCCAGTCCAGAGTTTTCTTTCTCAACGGACAGGAAAAGACCGGTTCAGTATGAAATTTTGTCCCAAATCCATTCTTTGGGCAAGATTGTCAAACCGGACAGGCCCTTTCCCCTGCCTGAAATTACACAAAAAAAAGGGTTGGGCCCTGTGGCAGTTCCCATGAAACCACCGCCAATGGAGGGGGGGCAGGGGTTTGTGGATTCTGTGCTCCTCAGAAGATCCCGGCGCAATTTTGTCCAGGAGACACTTCCGGTCAGGACCTGGTCTGCTTTGATGAACACTATTTTTTGTTCTCTTTGTTTTGATGCCAGCCGACCGGCTGCAAGGGCACTGGATTTTCTGAGCATGGGAATGATCTGTCAAAATCTTGAGAACCTGGATGACGGGTGTTATTTTTTTTCTAGAAATCCTTCCAAAATGCAGCTTATGGAAAAGGGGCGATTTGCCCGCGCTTTTGCCGGCATCTGTCTGGACCAGGAATGGATCAAAGCCGCGGGGATTAATTTTTTGTTCATGGCCAACCTTGAAGATCTGGAGAAAGCCTTTGGTGCCAGGGGATACCGGTATGTGATGTTTTATGCCGGCCGGATTGCCCAGCGGATCTATCTTGCAGCCCAGGGCTTAGGGCTTGGGTGTTGCGGTGTCGGCGCCCTCTATGACGGGGAGGCAAAAGCCCTGCTGGGCTTGAACAGGACAAGCGTTCTTTTGTACGCAGTGGCCGCAGGTCCGATAAAAAAAACGCGGGGGCATGAAATTTGAATTACTTGGGATTGGTAATTCTTAGCCGGGTAAACACCGGAAATCGGATGCAAATTAAGGAGAAAAAAATGGCAGAACCAAAGGATATGTATCAGTGTCAAACAACCAATTGCGGCTATATTTATGATCCGGACCGGGGAGACAGGAAGGGTAAAATTCAAAAGGGCACCCGGTTTGAAGACTTGCCCGAAGACTGGAAATGCCCGGTTTGCGGGGCAAGCACCAAAGCATTCAAATCCCTGGGGGAAGGCAACGCTAACAAATAAGGAGGATCCCATGAAGTGGCTTCAGTTCTTGACACCGGTAAAATCGATTGCCTATGAAGAAACCCGGGAGATGATTGCCCGGGCAAAGGCAGATGAGATAACGATTCTGGATGTGCGTCAACCCAATGAATATCAGCAAAGCCATATCCCAGGGGCCACCCTCATCCCCTTGCCGGAACTGACCGACAGGCTTGGAGAACTCGATTCTGAGAAGCCTGTTCTGGTGTATTGAGCCATCGGCGGGCGCAGCCGTGTTGCTGCCCAGATGTTGTCCGGCAAAGGATTTAAACAGGTGTACAATGTGTCCGGCGGAATCAAGGCCTGGAAGGCCAAAACCGCTGTGGGTGTCCAGGACCTTGGCTTGGACCTGTTTTTCGGCATGGAATCTGCTGAAGATATCCTCAAGGTGGCGTACTCCCTTGAGCAGGGGCTCCAGGATTTTTACCTTTCCATGGAAAGAAAAGCAAAAAATCGACGGGTGCGGTCCCTGTTCTCGAAATTATCCGAGATTGAGGTCAAGCATCAATTGTCGATTTTAGCCGCATATGAAACGCTTGTTCCCGGCAAAATCCAACAGGTGGAGTTTGAGGCCACGGTAACCGCAACGGCTATGGAAGGGGGGATGACCACAGACCAGTACCTTGAATTGTTCAGTCCGGATCTTAATTCGGAAAAAGAGGTGATTTCCCTTGCCATGTCCATCGAGGCCCAGGCTCTGGATCTTTATCAGCGGGCAGGGGCAGGTCTGACCCAGGCCGCACCCAGAAAAATCCTGAACGACATTGCCAATGAGGAAAAAGTGCATCTGGCAAGCCTTGGAAAACTTATGGATGAACTATAGGGTTTGATATTGAGGGAGATGGCAGCGTGAGAAAACATTTGATTTTGGTCGGGGGAGGCCATGCCCACATGGTCATCCTGGAAAATATCAGCCGGTTTGTTGAGAAAGGGATCAAGGTTACTGTGATTGCGCCCTCTTTCCACCATTATTATTCGGGAATGGGACCGGGAATCCTGGGCAATACCTATACCCCGGAGCAAATCCGGTTTGATACCCGGCAGGTGGTAATTGGCCAGGGCGGTATTTTTGTAAAGGATTGGGTGGTCCGGATTGATCCGGATAAAAAACAGGTGTTTACCCAATCGGGCCAGCAGTTTGCCTATGATGTGCTCTCTTTTAATGCCGGCAGTTATGTGCCCATGGCATCAGCGTTTGAATCCGGAGAGAATATCTATCCGGTCAAGCCCATTGAACGGCTTATGGAAGCATCGGATAAGCTAAAGAAGCTGTTTTTGGAAAGGGCAGCAACCATCAGTATTGTCGGGGGCGGTCCCTCCTCGGCAGAGGTTGCAGGCAATGTCTGGCAGCTGGCCGGCAAAACAAAGGGAAATCTGCCGAAAATCCGTATCTTTGCCGGGAAAAAATTCATGGCCCGATTTCCCGAGTCCATCCGGCAGCGGATTTTTTCCCTTTTCCATAAAAGGCGGATAGAGATTATCGAAACAGGATATGTGAAAGCTGTGACGCAGAACAACATCACCCTTGAAACCGGCGAACGCTTTGATACGGATTTTGTGTTCATGGCCCTGGGGGTGAAGCCCTCCGCTCTTTTTGAGGCATCGGGTTTGCCGCTGGGGCCGGACAAGGGGCTTCGGGTCAACCCATATCTCCAGAGCGTGTCATACCCTGAACTCTTTGGGGGAGGGGATTGTATTTATTTTGAAAGCAAACCCCTGGACAAGGTGGGGGTCTATGCGGTCCGGCAAAATCCCGTACTGCTCCACAATCTCATGGCGGCTCTGGAGGGCACAGACCTTGAACCCTTTGATCCCGGGCCCGATTATCTGTTGATTTTTAATCTGGGCGGGAAAATAGGGCTTTTGCGGAAAAATAATTTCGTTTTTGGCGGCAGGCTGGCTTTTATGATAAAAGACTATATTGACCAAAAATTTATCCGACGATTCCAGGCCATTGAGAAAAATTAATCATTTTTTGCCTGGGATGCGCCAGGGGAAGGGACCGCATTCATGAAAAAAGGATTTGGATTCAAATTCATGCTTACAGCAGTGGTCCT
>JAHIVS010000628.1 GCA_018816605.1 Pseudomonadota bacterium | reverse complement strand
TGCAATTGATCCAGTATGCCCTGAGAGAGGATGCCCAAATCGACCGGCTGACCCAGTTGATTCGTGTGAATCCGGCCCTCACGGCCCAGCTTCTGGGGCTGGTCAATTCGTCATTTTTCGGATTCAGGCAGCCGGTGAAAACCATTTCAGAGGCCGTGGTCGCCCTGGGACTTAAGTCTCTTCGGAATTTGATCCTGTGTTTTTCCGTGAAAGAAGCCCTTTCCAAAAATGAGATCCCGGGGTTTGATATTGATACGTTCTGGGAAGACTCCATTCGAAGGGGGGTGGCTGCCCAGCAGCTTGGATACCTGGTAAACGGGCCGGTCGAACAGGCATTTACCGCGGGAATGCTCCAGGATATCGGCTTGCTGGTCCTGTTTTCCATGGAACCCGGCAAAGCGGACAGGTGGCCGTTGCTACGGTCCAACCTTCCGGTAAAACGCCATGAAATGGAAGAAGCGCTGTTTCATGCCACCCATGACCATGTGGGGGCATTGCTGTGCAAACAATGGAATCTGCCCAAATCCTATACCCTGGCAATCGGTCACCACCACTCGTTTTTTGATAAAAAAGAATCCACACAATTGGGTCGGGCAGAAAAGCAGTCTGTTCTGGCGGGGATGCTGCTGTTGGCGGATCTGTGCAATGCCATTTACACCTGCCACGAAAAAGCCCTTGCGCTTACAATCTTGAAAAAGACATCAAAACTGCTTTTTGAGTTAACTGCAGATCAGGTTGAATCCTTGTTGTCCCTTTTGCCCGGTCAGGTTGAAGAAACCTCCCGGGCATTGAATATCACGGTCAAGTCCCCGCTTGATTTTGAAATGATAATGGAACAGGCCAACAGAAAACTGATAGAAGACAATCTTTCCTATCAGGAACTGACCTGGCAGTTGCAAACTTCCTTAAAACAGCGGGATGAATATGCCGGTCGGTTGGAAGCGGAGTTTGATATTGCAAGGGAAATTCAGCAGAGCCTTCAGCCGGATATCACAAAAAATCATCGGGTTGCCGCATTTAATATGCCCGCCCGCCACCTGTCAGGTGATTTTTACGATTATTTCCTCAAAGCGGACGGCACCATTTGTTTTTGTCTGGGGGATGTGTCCGGGAAAGGCACCTCGGCGGCATTGCTCATGGCCAAAGCAATGTCTCTTTTCAGGTGTTTGTGCAAATTGATGACAAATCTTAGTGATGTGGTTCATCTCATGAACAATGAATTTTGCGAGACCTCGGTCCGGGGGATGTTTGTTACCTTTATTGGCGGATATCTTGACCCTATAACCCAAAACCTTCACATGGTGAACCTGGGACATCTGCCGCCCTTCCTGGTGAATGAAAAAGGCATTACCAAAATTTGCGCCCAGGATACTCCCCTGGGGGTTGTGGCCGGGGGAAGCCCCCCTGTCACCTATTGTTCCCTGAAAAACAGCCGGTTGTTCCTTTATACAGACGGGTTTACAGAAGGGCGGCTGAAAACAGGCACAGCAGAAACCCTGGGTAGGCAATTGGGGGTAAAGGGATTTTTGAGGTGGCTGGTTGAGTCAAGAAAATTGCCGCTTGACGGGCAGCTGACCTTTATCAAAGAACGCTGTGGCACCCAATTGGCGCCCCAGTCCGATGACCGGACATTGATGATCCTCTCGGGCGAGTAGCTTGCCCATGGAACAAAAAATGCTCGAAGAAATATTGAAATAGATAAAAGGGCTGCAGGCCCCGTTCAGTTTTGAATTTATCCGGGCAGTCAATATCTGACCGATTGCTTGTAAAGTACTTTCTTTTGTCGTATCATACCGCATTTTTGATGGATATTTTGTCGATGAGGCAGTAAAAATGGTAGATATCCAGGTTCGGTTTTGACAGCAGATTGGATAAACATTTAGAGAGAGGGATGAATGGAAGATTTAACCTACAATATCGTTTACAAGGGTAGAATCCTCGATGGTCATGATTTCGATGGTGTAAGATCTCGGTTGGTCGAAGCGTTTTCCCTTAGTCCGGAAAAGGCGGAACAGCTTTTAAATAGCAAGCGGGTTATCATTAAAAAAAATCTTGATCAAGCAGCAGCAAAAAAACTGGGAATGGCTTTAAAAAAAGCGGGTCTGGATGTTGTTATGACCCAATTTATTATCCCGGGCTCTGGGATGCCTTCCCAAGGGGAACCCGTGGCAGAAAAGGCTCCTGTCCCCCAGCCTGAAGAACCGGTTTTAAAAGTTTCTGAGCCGGAAGCACATAAAACAATGGAAGAAAAAGCCCCAAACGAAACGCTGCCCTTTGAGTTCCACGGCACCGGGGGGGAATATTTCAAGATATGGATCGTTAACACGATTCTTTCCATCATCACCCTGGGTATTTATTCGGCATGGGCAAAAGTCAGACGCAAACAATACTTTTACGGAAACACCCGCCTTCAAAGTTCCAGCTTTGAGTATCTGGCCGACCCGGTAAATATCCTTAAAGGGCGGGCCATTGTTTTTGTCTTTTTCCTTATCTACTCTGTCCTATCTAAAATTTTTCCCCTGGTCGGGGGCCTTATGGGTCTGCTGTTTGTGCTGATCCTTCCCTGGCTTGTGGTGCGATCCCTTGCGTTTAACGCAAGAAACAGCGCATACCGAAATATTTGTTTTGGTTTTGATGGAAGTGTTAAGGAGGCATTCAAGGTTTTTGTGCTCTGGCCCTTTCTGGCCGTGTTTACACTGGGGATTCTTTTTCCCTATGTCTTGTTTCGTCAAAAAAAGTTTGTTGTTGAAAACAGCAGCTATGGAAGGACAAACTTTAGATTCAAGGCGGGTCCAAAGGATTTTTACACCCTGATTCTCAAGGGGCTTGTTCCCATTGTTATCGGGCTTGCCCTCGTGGTTGGGACCTTCTTTCTTCTTCGTTTTGCTCCTTTTGTTTCAGGCTTGATAGGCATGGTTTTATATTTTTACCTGTTTGCATATTTCTCAGTAAAATACACAAACCTTATTTTTAATTCCATTGAGCTGTCTACCCATCATTTTAAGGCAGACCTGAACACCTGGGAATATCTTGTTCTCATTTCCACAAATACCCTGGGAATGGTTTTCACATTGGGTATTTTTTATCCATGGGCCCATGTAAGGACCTTATCCTATAAACTTGACCACCTGAAACTTGCATTGCAGGGTGACCTAAATGATTTTATTGCCCAAAGGCAGAAACAGGTCAGTGCATTGGGGGATGAAGCCAGCGATTTTTTTGATTTTGATATTGGCCTATGATTTCCATACCCGGCAAATATTATGATGGAAAAAGTTCCCTGGCAGTTGAGGCGTATTTTATTGGAGATTCCAACGGCAATATCCGTGTGGAACAGGTTAACACAGGACTTGCCCTTGTGTCGGCTGGCCTGGATCGATTAAGGATCTCTCCGAGGCTGGCAAATACGCCTCGATATCTTTATTTTCCAGATGGCGGGAAGTTTGAAACCCTTGATAATATGGCCGTTGATGGGTTGCTGAAACTATTTAAACAGCGATCATGGCTGGATGGGGTGCATTTGCTTGAAAGCCGCAAAAGATATGTTTTCATTGCCCTGGCGATTCTTGTTTTTTTTATTTGGGGCAGTGTGCGGTATGCGGTTCCCCTAGTATCTGAAACCCTTGCTTTTAGTCTGCCTGAACAGGCATTGAAATACGCCGGCAGCCAGACATTAACGCTTCTGGACCGATCGATTTTAAAACCCTCTCAATTGGCGAAGGCCGAGAAGGAAAAGATTTTAAATCATTTCCAGCAGTTGGTGGATACCCATGTTGACCTTGGTTTGAAAATTTATTTCAGAAAGGGAGGTTCCCTGGGACCCAACGCCTTTGCCCTGCCCAATGGGGTCATTATCTTCACCGATGAAATGGTCCAGACGGCAGAACATGATGATGAACTTCTGGCAGTTCTGGCCCATGAAACGGGGCATGTGGTTCACCGCCACGGCATGAGAACGGTCATTCAGGATTCTCTTCTGGGCTTTGTTCTGCTTGCCATGACAGGCGATGTTTCAGGCTCATCAGAACTTTTCCTCGGGCTGCCGGTGCTGTTGACAGAAATGGCATATTCCAGGGAGTTTGAGCGGGAAGCCGATCAATATGCCCTTGACTGGCTCCGTGAAAAGAAGATCCCCACTGTTCATTTTGTAAGGTTAATGGAGCGGATAGAACAGAAAATGAAAATAATATTGGCGGGTTCGGATAAAAAATGGGTGAGCTATCTTTCAAGCCATCCCGGGATTCAAGAGCGGATTAAGCCATTTCGGAATTAAATGAAATAAAAGGAAGTGATATGAAACATGATCGACACAGCCTTTTTTCCGTGATCTCGGGTTTGCCGGAAGGCATCATCCTCTGTGATGCCGCAGGTGAAGTTGTGTTGTGCAATAAAAAGGCGGAACAATTTCTTGGTTTCCGGACAGACCGGGCGGAACCAACGGAATCTTCTCCTTCATTTTCCGCCCTGGCTGGCCGGTCCGTAACCGCTTTGATTGATAAAAATCTCATTGAACATGCCCTTGATGAAATCAATGAAAGGCTGAAGCGCAATGTGCTGGATACGGTTTCCTATTTCACCTTTAAAAGAGAGAATCATATCCTCCAGGCCAGGGTGACACCGGTGCTGAATCCAGGCACACAATTTTCCGGATTTGCCGTGAGCATCAGTGACATCACCCGGCAGAAGGAGGCAGACCATGCGGTTGAGGCCGTGTTGCAGTCCCTGTCAAAAAATGCCCGTTCTCCCCTTGCCAGCATCCGGGCGGCCATAGAGGCAATGAAAGAATTCCCCCAAATGGCGCCGGACCGCCAGGAGGAATTTAAAAATATCATTTTTAATGAATCCATTGTTCTGGGAAAGATTATTGACCAGGTATCGGACAATTATGGAATCCTGACAGGATCCGGCCATTCCCTTGTGCCGGTTTTTGGTTTGGCACTGATTGAAACCCTTGCGAAAAGGGCTCGTGACAGGCTTGGGATACGCCTTGAGATAGATCACCCTGAAGAAGAGGTGCCCATGAAGGCAGATCCCTATTCACTGATGCTGGCCATGATGTTTGTATTGAACCAGCTGAAAAACATGACAGGCCTGTGGGAATTCTCCTGTTGCCTCTCCCTGAAAAATGAAATTGTGCGCATCGATTTTTTCTGGCAGGGCCTCCCCCTGGAACCGGAAATGATTAAAAGCTGGGAAGATCAGGAGATCATCATCCCGGACCAGAAGACATCTTTGACCCTGAAAGAGGTTATGAACAGCCATCAAGGAACGGTTTGGCCCTATCAGGAGGTAAGACAGGGGAATCTCCCTTATCTGCGATTTTTTTTCCCTGCCCAGGAAATGAAGATGCCAAAATTTCTGGACCCCATCCCGTTGTTGCCCGAGTCCCGGTTTGAATTTGACAACCCTGAATTGGATGAGCGTCTGCTGACCGAGCTGACCTATACTTCCCTTCTCCGGGAAATCACAGGGGCCCAAACCCTGGATACCATAATGGGCAAGCACAGTCAGCTTCCACGGCTGATACACACCATGCTCAAAGGCGGTTCCAAAATAAGGACCATCACCTGGCTGATTACCACATTTTCCGATGCCATCCTGGAAAAAATAATCGGGTTTGCCATCAGACTGCTGGGTCCGCCGCCCGTGGCCTTTGCCTTTATTACCCTTGGCAGTGAAGGCAGACAGGAACAGACCCTGAAGACAGACCAGGACAATGCCATTATTTTCCAGGATCTGCCCAAAGAATCCGGCCTGAATGAAACAGTCCAACAATACTTTCTCAAGCTGGGGGAAACGGTTTGCACCTGGCTCGATCAGGCAGGGTATGATTTTTGTCTGGGGGGGGTCATGGCCCAAAATCCCAAATGGTGCCAGCCCCTCTCAACCTGGAAACGATATTTTTCAGAATGGATCCATGCGCCAGAACCGGAAGCCCTCCTGCATGCCAGTATTTTTTTTGATTTCCGGTTTTCCTATGGCGACCGGGAGATTACAAATCGCCTGGAAAAACATTTTTCCCTTTCCTTAGCCGGGTGGCCCGGATTTTACAGGAATATGACCGAGAATGCCGTCTTTTTCAGGCCTCCCATGGGGTTTTGGGGTAATTTTTCCCTGGAACCAAAAGGACCCAATAAAAACTGCCTGGATATAAAAATGGCCATGACCCCCATTGTGGACTTTGCAAGAATTCATTCCCTGAACCATGGGATCAAGGATACCAACACCCAGGCCAGGTTGTACCAGCTTTATCTGAAACAAGTTTTGTCCCGGGAGGACTATTCCGAGATTGAACAGGCCTATGGACTCATGATGCAGATACGACTCATCCGGCAGATTAATGCGATCATCGCCGAGAAGGTGCCCCCCCACAATTTTGTGAATCCAAAGACCCTTTCCCCCATGGAACGCAAAATGCTCAAAGAAATATTGAAATTGATAAAAGGGCTCCAGGACCGGTTAAGTTTTGAATTTATCGGATCCATCAACACCTGATTCGGCTTAACGTTTGGGGAAACAACCATCAATATCCTCTATCTCAGCGCTTAGTTTGTATTTGTGTTGTTTCCCTCCAGCAGTGTTTTTATTTTTTTCACAACATCTGCCGTGGAAAAGGGTTTGGTGATGTATTCGTCTGCGGAAAGCTCCATTCCTTTGGCAACGTCAATGGATCTTGCCATGGCAGATATAAAAATGATTTTTACCTGGTTGAATTTGGGGTTTTTTCGTATTTTCTGACAAACCTCATATCCGTCAATGCCGGGCAGCATGATATCCAGCAGGATCAGGTCCGGTTCATAGGCGGGAATGATTTCAAGCGCCCTTTCTCCGGTTTCAGCCACCCGAACCTCATAGTGGTTCTGTTCCATTAAAAATTCCAGGGGTACGATAATATTGGGTTCGTCGTCCACAATTAATATTTTTTTTGGCGATATTTTCCGGGTCATTCCTTCCTCCCTGATGATTCGTTGCGCCATTGTTAGACCTTTGTATAATTTATATATACCATGAGAGACGGCCTTGCAATCCTTTGGGGGGTATTGGTTTTCATGACAGAGGTGCCAGGGGCAGGGTAAATATAAAGGCGGATCCTTTCCCCAGCTCACTTTCAACCCAGATTTTCCCCCCATGGGAATCGATGATGTGCCGGGAGATGGTCAGCCCGACACCTGTGCCCTTGGGCCTTCCCAGGGATGCATCCTTGACCTGCCGGAACTCCTGGAAGATGATGTTTTGGTTTCTCCGACTGATGCCGATCCCGTTATCTTTGATCCGGGCTCGCATGACGCCGGGTTCAATGGAAAGGGAGATATCAATCTTTCCTTGTGTTGTATCACAAAATTTTATGGCATTGGAGATAAGATTGACCATCACCTGGGTCAACCGGTCCCTGTCACCGGATATTTCAACCCGGGTATCCGGCAGACGAAGCCCCAATCCAATATTTTTTTCTTCAATCAGCGGGCCTAGGGAAACCATGGAATCCTGAATGATCTCCCTGAAGTCCAGGCAGCAAAACTCCCATTGGATGCTGCCGGATTTGATTTTTTGGAAATCAAGCACATCATTGATGAGCCTTGATAAGCGTTCACTCTCTTTGATAATGATATGGGTAAACTTCTGGTGCCGTTCCGGATCAAGATCAGGGGTCGAATAGAGGATCTCGGCCAGGGCCCGGACAGAGGTCAAGGGGGTTCTCAGTTCATGGGTCACGGTGGATATGAATTCATTTTTTAACCGGTCCAGTTCCGTTAACCGCTCATTGGCCGCTTCTAGATCCATGGTGATCTTTTCCAGTTTGCGGCTGTATTGAATGGCCTGCTGTGTCTCCTCCAGGATGTTCAATATTTCGTTAAAGCCCAGGGGTTCCTCTTTGACCACCGACCGGACCATGACCAGGGCCGAGGCCGATCCAATGGCCCCTGCCAGCAGTTTTTCCGCATGGCTGACCAGTCCTGCATCGGCGGTGAGTTCTTCTTCCAGGTTTATCCGGTTTTTCCGGGCATAGATTTTTAAGGCATCTTGTGTTCGCTCCTTGCCCAAAACCCTTTCCAAAAGGGATTTTAAATCCCCCACCGATGCCGTGGCCCGCCAGAAAGAGGATTTTTCCGCTTCCACTGAATATTCAAACACATCCACAAACAGGAGTGCCTGTTTCTGCTCCACCTCGCTTTGCCGGGTAAAAAGGGAGATCCCTGTGAAAAGGCCGATATTGAAAATCATGCTCCAGAAAACCGCATGGGCCTCGGGGCTGAATCCCAGCAGGTGTACATCAAGGCCGAACAGCTGCTGGGGTCGAAGCAGGCGGATGCCAAAGGGGCCCTGGGTTAAAAAATTTTCCAGGGGAAGGCCGGCCTGGGCAAGGGAGGGCAACACAAGGGTATAGGCCCAGATGAAAAAGCCTGCCAATAAACCTCCCAGGGCCCCTGATCTTGTTGCACCCTTCCAGAATATCCCGCCGAGGATGGCAGGTGCAAACTGGGCCACGGCGGCAAAGGAGATGATGCCGATGGAGACCAGGGAATAATACTCCACCACAAAATGAAAATAAAGATATCCCATTACCAGGACCGCCAGGATACTGGCCCGCCGGATCCCCAGCAGAAGCTGGCTTAGATCGGGACGCTGGGCCAGTTTTAAAAAGGAGAGCCTTAAAAGAACCGGCATGACAAGATCGTTGCAGACCATTGTGGAAAGGGCAATGGTTTCCACGATCACCATTCCGGTGGCGGCCGACATCCCGCCGATAAAGACGAGCACGGCAAGCCCTTTTTGATGTTCCGCCATCAGAAGGAAGAGGGCAAAAAAATCTGCATCTGCTGTCTGGCCTCTGAACTTAAGCATGCCGGCAAAGGCAATGGGGAGGACAAACAGGTTAATGGTAAGTAGGTAGAGGGGAAAGAGCCAGATGGCTTTTTTAAGGTGTTCTTCATCCACATTCTCCACCACCATCACCTGGAATTGCCGGGGAAGAAACAGGATTGCCATCATTGACAGGAACAGACCATTATACCAGGAAACAAAGGTGGATGGGGTTACATCCATGACAAACAGGGCGGATATCTCAGGGACCCGGCCTGCCTGGGTGAAGAGATCTCCCAATCCTGAATAAATGCCAAAGGTGACAAAAAGGCCGGCGCACACAAAAGCCACAAGCTTTACAATGGACTCAAAGGCAATGGCGGCCACCAATCCTTCGTGGCGCTCGGTGGCATCTATATGCCGGGTGCCGAAAACAACGGCAAATACGGCCAGGAGCAAGGCCACATAAAAGGCGGTATCATTCAGAACCGGCAGTTGGACAAGCCCGGTTGATCCGGGTACAGGGGAGGCATGGCTGATGAGCAGAAAGGTGGCGGATATGGCTTTTATCTGGACCGACATATAGGGAATGATGCCCAGCACTGCGATAATGGTCACCACTCCGGCCACGGTGGTGCTTTTGCCGTACCGGGATGCAATGAAGTCTGCAATGGAGGTGATTCGGTTTATTTTGCTGATGCGGATGATTTTTTTCAAAACAGGCCAGCCCAGGATCAGCATCAGTGTGGGGCCCAGATAAATGCTTAAAAATCCGGTGATGCCTGCCCTGCTGGCAGCCCCCACACTTCCGTAAAATGTCCAGGCAGTACAATATACAGCCAGGGACAAGGCATAAATATAGGGGTTGCTGATAATGCTTTTACCGATTTTGGCCCTTTTGTCGCCATAAAATGCAATGGCAAAAAGCAGGCTCATATAACCAAAGGAAATAAGGAGAATGGTTTTTTGATCTATCATGGTCCTGTCCCTGGCCTTTCCCGGGTACAGCGAATCATCAGAACGATTAATAAAACCCAGGCAACTAAGAAATAAAGAAAAAACATTGGAATGCCCCACACCCGTATCGTGGTGTTAAACAAGGTGAGGATCGGATAGCTGAATAAAAAATTACCCAGAAGAAACAGGCCGATAAATTGAGTGTTTTTTGATTTTTTCTCCATCTTTTTTTCTTTGTATCTCCTCAGATGGGCATCACAATGCTGTATGCGCCGTGTTCAAACTTGCTTTCAATGTTTGGGCAGGCCTTTTTAAACACTCTCAAGATCCTGCGATTGGAAGAGAGGATCTCAGCGGTTAACCTTTCAATGCCCCTCTCTTTTCCCAATTTTATCAATAGGTTTACCATATAAGTGGCAATGCCGAGGTTATTATAGGCTTCATCGACAATGATGGCAATCTCGGCATCTCGGCTTGATCCGTCGCCCAGATATCTGGCTTCGGCTATTATGACGCCGTCTCCGGGTTCTCCCATAAGCCCTACGATGGACATGGTGTGGTTCCAATCCACATTGACATATTCCTGCATTTTTGAATGGGGCATGGAAGTGACAGAGTGGAAATACCGGTAATAAATCGCTTCGTCGGAAAAGCCGTAGAAGAGTCTTCTCATCTGGTCTTCATCCGACGGCTTTATGGGCCGGAACCTCACCTTGAGCTCATTTTTAAAAAGCTGCTGTTCGTTAATCTCACTGGGATACAGACGGTTGCTTTCCTTTAGAAAAATCTGATCCGGATAGAGCAGGTGATTTTTTCGGGCCTTATCAAACAATGACAGCCGGTCATCGGGATGGGCAATCTCGATGAGCGCCAGTGCCCGTTCCCTTATGGAAAGACCGTTGAGCATGGCGGTCCCGTATTCCGTCACCACCATATCAATGGATTCTTCAAAGCCTAGCTGATTATGGTGCCCTTGGATTGAAAGGTTAATATTGGGGCGATGGTTCAGATTCCTGGCCGGGAGGCCGAAAATGACACGGCCTCCCTTGGAAATCTGCGCCCCGAAAAAAGACTCCATCAACTCCATGGGTCCGCTGATGACATTGCCTTTGCCGTGGTGCAGAACGATGCGGCCGGACAAATCAACCTTGCGCGCAGGAATTACCGCAACAAATCGCTTGTTTTTCCCGATATTGGCCGGATCAAAAACCGCCTGGATTCCCTGGAATTCCACCTGGGGGTTCCGGTCGAGCCAGGCCAAGAGATCCGGGGTTCCAAAGGCATAGGAGGCAATGGATTTTCCCTGGAAGGTATTTTTGTAACGGTTGGTCACTGCCCCGCTTTTCACAAGGTCCATCAAGGCATCGGTGAACACAGGGGAGTGAATGCCCAGATGGTGTTTTTTTGAAAGCTTTTTCCCCAGGGATTCAAACAAGGGGCC
>JAHIVS010000627.1 GCA_018816605.1 Pseudomonadota bacterium | reverse complement strand
AGGCCCTTGAGCAAGGGGGGAATCTGAAAAAAAATCAATGACCCCTTGTTTGTTTTTGGAATAAAAAAAGGGTCCAAGGTTTCTTTAACATCACATGGGAAGGAGACGCCATGGATCTGGAAAAGCTATAAATTTTAGTTAATATAGTTATTTCAAATATTTTGATCTTTTCCTGGAAATACTGGATTTGCCGGGGAAAATTTAGGACAAGGGGTTTGGGTTGATTTGGGGATTGAGCAAAATAAATAATTCTTGACAAAAAAATACCATTTTTCTACTTAGAGGTGGAGCATTATAATAGTATGGTACCTTGAAAATCATATGGTTGATGTTGGGGCCTATTAAACGCTTGTTTGTGTTTGAATTCACAGTGGCCCAAAAACTTGGCTTTGACGGGTATCCTTCTTTAATAATACGGCAGTTTGATTCACCAGGCCTTTTTGCAGAGTTAAGAAGAGGTGCCAAATAGATTTTTGTAATATTATGCAGGTGAACTGCACTGATATCATACAAAGGACCGGTAGTATCTGTCGGTCCAACCGAGGGTATAGACGAAAGTCGGCTTTGGATCCGGGAATTTTTATTTCCGGATCCAACGGAGCCGATTTTTTTTTGCCCGGTTGCTGACCTTTGGCCCCAAGTCTTCTTTTCCCGGTGAATACCCGGTCCATTGAAACATTGTAAGAAGTGGTTTTTTTGTTTCAGCCCTTTGCCCGGAAGCAATTTTGTTGTCCCGGGCCATAGCTTAAAATTAATGAGGCTATAATAAACGGTTAGGAGGTTTAGATAATGACGCAAAGTTTGACACCCAACAAAGACCTTGCAGGTGCGGTCATGGTACTTGGGGGCGGAATTGCAGGAATGCAGTCTGCCATCGATTTGGCCAATTCTGGGTATTATGTCTATCTGGTTGAAAAATCATATGCCATCGGGGGTATGATGGCCCGGCTGGACAAGACATTTCCAACCAATGACTGTACCATGTGAGTTATCTCACCCAAACTGGTCGAGGTCGGCCGGCATCTGAATATTGAGTTGTTAACGAATACCGAACTTTTGGAACTGGATGGTGAACAGGGAAATTTCACGGCCAAAGTTAAAGAGAACCCGCGGTTTGTTGATATATCAAAGTGTACCTCCTGCGGCGAATGTACCAAGGTCTGCCCCGTCGACACCCCCAGCGAACACAACCAGGGACTGGCGCCTCGTAAAGCCATCTTTAAACAATATGAACAGGCAATCCCCGGTGCCTACGGCATCTCCAAAAGATCTATGGCCCCGTGTAAGGCAACCTGTCCGGCACACGTGTCCATCCAGGGATTTATCGCCCTGATGAACCAGGGA
This sequence comes from Pseudomonadota bacterium, assembly GCA_018816605.1. The sequence goes on along the minus strand of JAHIVS010000627.1, from coordinate 1,176 downwards.
AAATACCACGAAGCCTTAAAATTATTCAAACAGGAACATCCTTTCCCCGGTTCCTGCGGACGGGTATGCCACCACCCCTGTGAAGCGGTCTGCACCAGGGGGGATGCGGATCAGCCTCTGGCCATCCAATACCTTCATCGGTATCTGGCTGAGCTGGATCTGGAAGGAAAAGACCCCTGGATACCGGAAATTGCAGAAAAACGGGACGAAAAATTTGCCATTGTGGGATCAGGACCTGCCGGTCTAACCGCCGCCTATTATCTGGCCCAAAAAGGGTATGGGGTGACCATATTTGAAAAACTGCCGGTAAAGGGCGGAATGATGGCCGTGGGAATTCCTGAATACAGGCTGCCCAAGGCAGAACTTCAACGAGAGATTGATGTGATTGAACGCCTGGGTGTCCAGATTAAAACCTCGATCGAATTTGGAAAGGATATCACCCTTGAAAGCCTGAAAAAAGAGGGCTATGCCACTGTCTTCATGGCAACCGGACTCCACGGTTCCAGGGGGCTTGGGGTCAAGGGCGAAGACCTTGCAGGGGTGCTCAAGGGAACCCATTTCCTGAGAGACGCCGCCATGGGCAAGGCTGCAAAGCTTTCCGGCAAGGTGGTGGTCATCGGCGGCGGGAATGTGGCCGTTGACGTAGCCCTTACCGCAAGGCGTCTGGGATCCAGGGATGTTACCATGGTCTGCCTGGAAAAAAGGGACGAAATGCCGGCCTGGGATTATGAGATTGAAGAAGCCCTGGAAGAAGAGGTAAAGATCGTCAACTCCCTGGGGCCCATCGGCTTTTACGGAACCGGCGGTAAGGTGGAAGAGGTCTCTTTCCAGGAATGCACGGCAGTCTTTGATGAAAACGGAAGGTTTAACCCCCAGTTTGACGACTGCAAACTGACCTCCCACGCGGCAGACACCGTGATCGTGGCCATCGGCCAGTCAGGGGAACTTGGATTTGCCGAAAAAGAAGGCATCAGCCTGACCCCGCCCGGCGGGTATAAGGCAGATCCTGTCACCCTGCAGACCCCCATCGACTGGGTGTTTGCAGGAGGCGACGCCTTTTACGGCCCCAAATCCGTGGTAGATGCCATCGCAAGCGGTAAGACAGCGGCCGAAAGCATGCATCGGTTTATCAACGGCCTGGATCTGTCAGAGGGCAGAGAAAAAAGTTATGAGTTT
>JAHIVS010000626.1 GCA_018816605.1 Pseudomonadota bacterium | reverse complement strand
GGAAAATTGTCCGCTGTTGGCAGTGCCCAGGATTGTACCTCCTCGGATAAGCAGGCCGTCCATATCTTTCAGGGCCAGGGGCATTGCCTGGACCGGTGTGAGCAGGCCGTCAAACCCGCCATGGATGCCGATGCATTCCCAGCCGTAAAGGGAGCCGGCTTTTACAATAGCCCGAATAACAGCATTTAGACCGGGGCAGTCACCGCCCCCTGTTACAATACCGATTTTTTTTGTCATCCTAATATCTCCTGTTTTCCCAAGTGATCCCGGGTTTATTTTTCTATTGTCTGCGTTGGAAAATATACCACATAATTTTTGGAAGGTATAATGAAAAGCATCACATGGCGCAGCCTAGGTGTGAACAGAGAGATCAGGAAGCGTTTGATTTTTTAGCATATTATAAATTTGATTAACCCAACTTTCGGAGTTGGTTAATTTAAATGGGGTTTCCTTATTGCATTTTGTTCAGTCTGATACTGAAATATCGATAAAAAGCACAATAACAAAAACTCCTTCCTGCAAAGACGAAGTCCGAAAGCTGGGTGATTAATTGGAAGGCTTGGGGATAATGACCTTGCCAGAAACGATAAATTTTGGTAAGAGTACGTGTTTATATACTAAATTTTTAAATTTACATTTGGCTGGCTGTTTAAAATTTTTTTAGATGGCCGGCCATAATAGTATTCATAAACACTTTTTTCTTTCCGGAGGTTTCTTATGTCCAACATACTATCCGAAGAAGGGCTTTCATTTGATGATGTCCTCTTGGTTCCCGAATATTCAGCGATTCTGCCCGATGCGGTAGCCACCCGCACACGGCTTACCCGTGAGCTTGAATTGAATGTCCCCATTGTCAGTGCTGCCATGGACACGGTAACAGAAGCCCATACTGCCATCAGCATGGCACGCAGCGGGGGGCTTGGATTTATTCACCGGAACCTGAGTATTGAAGACCAGGCCATTGAGGTGGACAGAGTTAAAAAATCGGAAAGCGGGATGATCGTTGATCCGGTAACCGTTCGTCCGGATGCCTCCATTTCAGAGGTTTTGAAAATCATGGCCAAATATCGAATTTCGGGGGTTCCTGTAACCGAAGGAGACAAGCTGGTCGGGATCGTGACCAACCGGGATCTGCGATTTGAAACCCAGCTGGACAAACTGACCCGGGAGGTCATGACCAGCAAAAATCTGGTCACGGTTCCTGAGAAATGCACCCTGGAAGAGTCGAAAATCATGCTCCACAAGCACAGGATTGAAAAATTGCTGGTGGTGGACAAGGAGGGCAAGCTTAAAGGGCTGATCACCATCAAGGATATTGAAAAAATAAAAAAATACCCCAATGCCTGTAAAGATTCCTTTGGGCGCCTGAGGGCCGGCGCCGCCATAGGGGTTGGGTCCGACATGATGGATCGGGTGCAGGCATTGTTGCGGGCAGGAGCCGATGCCCTGGTTATTGATACCTCCCACGGCCATTCCAAAAATGTGATGGACTCCATAAAGAAAATAAAAGCAGCCTTTCCCGACTGCCAGCTGGTGGCGGGAAATGTGGCAACGGAAGCCGGGGCAAAGGCCCTCATTGATGCAGGTGCCGATGCTGTAAAGATCGGAATCGGTCCAGGCTCCATTTGTACCACCCGCATTGTTGCAGGCGTCGGGGTTCCCCAGCTTTCAGCTATCCGCAATTGCCGGGAAATCTCAAGGAAAACAGGGGTTCCCATTATTGCCGACGGTGGTATCAAGTTTTCCGGAGATATTGCCAAAGCTCTGGGTGCGGGTGCAAATTCGGTCATGCTGGGCAGTCTTTTGGCCGGCACCCAGGAAAGCCCGGGGGAACTGGTTATTTACCAGGGCCGCTCTTACAAAGCCTACAGGGGCATGGGATCTGTCGAGGCCATGAAGCAGGGCAGTTCTGACCGGTATTATCAGAAAGATACGGATGAGGATGAGGAACTGGTACCTGAAGGGATTGTCGGCCGGATTCCCTATCGAGGAACGATCCGGGAGAATATCGTTCAGATGATCGGCGGTCTCAAGGCGGGTATGGGATATTTGGGCGCTGCCACCATAGAAGAACTCCATGATAAAGCCAAGTTTATCCGGATCACCTCGGCCGGCCTCAAAGAAAGCCACGTCCATGATGTCGTGATTACCAAAGAAGCACCCAACTATCGCGTGGGGAGTATTTAAATACCCATGGCGGAGCTAGCATCCCCGTTTTGCCATTTGCACCTCCACACGGAATATTCCCTGCTGGATGGGGCCATCCGGCTGAACTCGCTTTTTAAACGATGCCGTGAATACGGAATGGACGCCGTGTCCATGACAGACCATGGTACCATGTTTGGCGTGGCCCAGTTTTACGAAAAAGCCAGGAAAGCGTCCATTAAACCTGTTATTGGCTGTGAAGTCTATGTCGCCCCCAGAACGCTGAATGATAAAACCCAGATGGATCATAAGGGGTTGAACCATCTGGTGCTGTTGGCCAAGGACAGGCAGGGGTATGCCAATTTGTGCAAGCTGGTGTCCATTGCCCAGCTCCAGGGGTTTTATTACAAGCCCAGGATTGACAGGCAATTGCTGGCCGCCCATTCCAAGGGACTGATCGGCCTGTCTGCCTGCCTGAAAGGAGACATCCCCCAGGCCATCCTTCACAATAATCCGGAAGCAGCCGATGCGGCGGCTCAATATTATCTGAACACTCTGGGGGAGGGAAATTTCTACCTGGAAGTCCAGGAAAACGGCATGGAGATCCAGCACAAGGTCAATGCCGGTATTTTGGAATTAAGCCGGCGGATGTCCATTCCCATGGTTGCTACCAATGATTGCCATTACCTGTCAAAGGGGGATGCCAGGGCCCATGAGATTTTGTTGTGCATCCAGACAGGGAATACAGTCAGCAACCAGAACCGGTTTAAATTTGATTCGGACCAGCTCTATTTCAAATCTGCCCAGGAGATGCAGGCTGCCCTTGGCCATTATCCCGATGCCATTGAAAATACCCGTGACGTCATGGCCAAGTGCAATGTGGAGTTTGATAAAAAGAGTTATCATTTTCCCCGATATGCCAGGACCCAGGAAGAGTCGGAAGATGAGATCTTTAAAGAAAAGGCCATGGAAGGTTTTGAGCAGAGAATGGCCCGGATCAAGACAAGAAACCCCAATGTGGATGAATCCCTTTACCGGGAGCGGATTCAATATGAAATTGATATTATCCTGAACATGGGTTTTCCCGGTTACTTTCTCATTGTGGCCGATTTCATCGCCCATGCCAATAAGATCGGAGTGCCTGTGGGGCCGGGAAGAGGTTCTGCCGCAGGTTCCATGGTGGCCTATGCCATGGGCATTACCGCACTTGACCCCATCGAACACGGGTTGATCTTTGAGCGGTTCCTGAACCCTGCCCGGATCTCCATGCCGGATATTGACGTGGATTTCTGTATCGAAGGCCGGGATCAGATCTATAAATACACCATTGAGCGGTATGGCGGGCCTGAATATGTCTGTCAGATTATCACCTTTGGCCGGCTTAAGGCCAAGGCTGTTATCCGGGACGTGGGCCGGGCCCTGGGGGTTCTTCTCTCTGAAGTGGATGAAATCGCCAAAATGATCCCGGACAATGCCAAAAATTTGACCGTCGCCCTTGAGGAAGTACCGGCTATCCGGGAAAAGTGCGGGCAGTCCGAAGAAAAAACCCAGATGCTGGAAATCGCCATGCTTCTGGAAGGTCTGCCCCGGCACGCGTCCACCCATGCGGCCGGGGTTGTGGTGTCAGACAAGCCTCTGAATGAATACCTGCCGTTGTACCGGGGCAAGGAAGGGGAGACCATTACCCAGTTTGATATGAACTATGTGGAGAAACTGGGTCTGGTGAAGTTTGATTTTCTGGGACTGCGAAACCTGACGGTTATCAAAAACTGCATCGCACTTATCGAGAAACAGGGAAAACAGGCGCCTGATCTGCTTCACCTGGACTATGCGGATCCAAAGACCTTTGAACTTTTGCAAAATGCAGATACCACGGGGGTGTTCCAGCTTGAAAGCTCGGGCATGAAAGAGCTAATCTCCAGGCTCAAGCCTGCCAGCTTCTCCGATATTGTGGCCCTGGTGGCCCTGTATCGACCCGGGCCTTTGGACAGCGGCATGGCCGATTCCTATGTGGAAAGAAAGAACGGCCGGGAAGAGGTGGTCTACCTTTTTGATGAATTGGAAGAGGTGCTCAAGGAAACCTATGGGGTGATTCTTTACCAGGAACAGGTAATGAAGATCGCAGGGGTTTTGGCCAACTATTCCATGGCAGATGCCGATGGACTTCGGAAGGCCATGGGAAAGAAAATTGCCGCCATGATGGAAGAGCACAGAGGCCTTTTTGTAAAGGGTGCCACCCAGAAAGGCCATGACCCGAAAAAGGCGGAAGAGCTTTTTGATCTCATGGAAAAATTTGGCGGATACGGGTTTAACAAGTCCCATAGTGCTGCCTATGCCCTGATTGCTTTTCAGACCGCCTACTTAAAGGCCAATTTCCCTCTGGAGTTTATCGCCGCCCTCATGACCAGTGAGCGGAGCAATTCCGATGCGGTCATCAAATACATGGATGAATGCCGGGGTCACAATATCAAGGTGTTGCCGCCGGATGTCAATGAGAGTGACGCCCATTTTATCGTATCCGACGGGTGTATCCGTTTTGGATTGGCAGCTGTCAAGGGGATAGGGGATGCAGCCATTGAATCCATTGTGGCCATCCGGGAGAATGAAGACGGACCCTATAAGAGCCTGTATGATTTTTGTGAGCGGGTGAATACCAGCAAAGCCAATAAAAAAGTTTTGGAGGCATTGATCAAATGCGGTGCCTTTGATGGAACCCAGGCGAAACGAAGCCAGATGATGGCGGTTCTGGAAGATGCCCTGGAACATGGAAACAGGATCCAACGGGAAAAAGCAGATTCCCAGCTGGATCTGTTTGCCGACTCCAATATGGGCCTGGCGCTTCCCAAAAGCCTACCCAAGTTGCCGGATATCGAAGAGTGGGAGGAAAACGTCCTGCTGGGGCTGGAAAAGGAATCCCTGGGTTTTTATATTACTGGGCATCCCATGGATAAATATACCGATATTATTCAAAAATATGCCAATGTCACCTCCATCACCCTCAATGACATGGCCAATGAACGCATGATCCGCATGGGCGGTACCATCAAGGTCTT
>JAHIVS010000698.1 GCA_018816605.1 Pseudomonadota bacterium | reverse complement strand
GCGTTGATGAAGCTGGATCTATCCCCCGGCGTTGATGTGGAAATTAAATTGTAGTTCAATAACAGGAACAAATTATGAGCGCAATACTTGGAAAAAAAATCGGGATGACCAATGTGTTTTCCTCGGACGGAAAACTCGTTCCTGTTACGGTGTTACAGGTCGGCCCCTGCGTTGTTACCCAGGTTAAAACCATGGAAAATGATGGGTATACAGCGCTTCAGCTCGGATACGACGAAAAGTCCGTTGAAAAACTGAACAAACCCATGGCAGGTCATCTGAAAAAAGCTGGCGATAAAGGATTTAAGGTCCTCAGGGAGTTCAGGGCTGATAATGTTGAAGAGATGGAAGCGGGTATGACCCTCGGGACTGAATTGTTTGCCGTGGGGGATAGCGTTAATGTTTCAGGCATTTCTAAGGGCCGGGGGTTTCAGGGAACCATTAAAAGACACGGATTTAGCCGTGGACCTGAAACCCATGGATGTAGAAATCACAGGAAGCCCGGTTCGGTGGGAAACAGTGCCTGGCCCAGCAAGATTATCAAAGGTAAGAAAATGCCGGGTCACATGGGCGTCGATCGGAAAACCGTAAAGAATCTGACCATTGTAGATATTCGGCACCAAGAAAATCTATTGTTGGTTAAAGGGCCGGTCCCGGGCTGTAAAACAGGTATAATAGAAGTTTACAAGGCTGACGCAAAAAAATAATTTTTAATACACCCGAAGGGGTGTTTGCCAGTCTTTAAAAAAGACGAAAACGCGGCTATGGGTATTGCAAAACACCTCGCAGTGATGCATAGCTGATCAAAAATTAAGAGGAAGAATATGGCTGCTGTCGATGTATTAAACAGTGCAGGTAAGAAAGTGTCTGAAGCAGAGCTTACTGATGAAATATTCAGCATACCGGTAAAGACAAGTGTTCTTCATGAAGTGGTTCGATCCCAGCTCGCGGCAAAGCGAGAAGGGACGGCTGCGTCTAAAACAAGGGCAATGGTTACAGGTAGTACAAAAAAGCTTTACAGACAAAAAGGAACCGGAAATGCACGTGCCGGTAGTGCGAATTCACCTTTGAGAAAAGGCGGAGGCGTAATCTTTGGTCCATCCCCACGATCTTATGCTTACAAGGTGCCTAAAAAAGTGCGAAAACTTGCATTGAAAATGGCCTTAAGCAGTAAATTCACAGATAATACACTCTTTGTGATCGATGATTTTAAACTTGAAGAAATTAAAACCCAGATGCTGGCTCAGGTTTTGGCCACGCTGAACCTTCAGGATATTCTCATTGTATCGGATTCTGAGGATATGAATCTTGAATTGTCTTCAAGAAACATACCCGACGTAAAGGTAATTAAAACTGCGGGTCTGAATGTGTACGATATCTTGAAGTTTAAAAACCTTCTCTTGGTTGAATCAACCATTAAAAACATTGAAGGGAGGTTAAGCTAAGATGAAAGAATATGACATAATCAGAGGGCCTGTTGTTACTGAAAAAACAACCCTTCAGAAAGAGACGAACAACCAGCTGACGCTAAAAGTTGATAAAAGAGCCAACCGGGTCCAAATCAAAGATGCTGTTGAAAAAAACTTTAATGCCAAAGTAAAACAGATCAGAACGATTCAGGTCAAAGGTAAGGTTAAACAGCGCGGTAAGATTCTTGGCAAAAAGAAAGACTGGAAAAAAGCCATTGTCACACTAATGCCAGGACAACGAATTGATTTTTTTGAAGGTGTTTAAAGAGGTATATATATGTCAACAATAATCAAGACAAAACCGACATCTCCCGGTAGACGTGCTCAGGAATACCTTTCTTTTGAAGAAATTACCAAAACAAAACCTGAAAGGCAGCTGACAGCAAGTCTAAATAAACGGGCTGGTCGAAATTGCTACGGAAGAATTACCAGCAGGCACAGAGGTGGCGGGGCCAAAAAGAAATATCGCATCATTGATTTTAAACGGGACAAAGACGGGATTCCGGCAAAGGTATCCGCCATTGAATATGACCCCAATAGAAGTGCCAGAATCGCACTCCTTGTATATGCGGACGGCGAGAAAAGATATATTCTAGCCCCACTGGAAGTCAAGGTGGGTGATGTTTTGGAAACGGGTCCCGAGGCGGATATCAAGCCGGGCAATTGTATGCCCCTTGAAAATATCCCGACGGGTACCAGGATTCACAACATTGAACTCAAGCAAAACAAGGGTGGCCAAATCGTCAGAAGTGCCGGCGGATATGCCAGACTTATGGCCAAGGAAGGTACTTATGCCCAGGTTTTGTTGCCATCAGGCGAAGTGCGCATGATTCATGTGAAATGCAAGGCAACCGTAGGCCGGGTCGGCAATGAAAAACATGGGGATGTGAGCATCGGAAAAGCAGGACGTTCCAGATGGATGGGAAAACGTCCCTCTGTCAGGGGTGTTGCCATGAACCCGGTGGATCATCCAATGGGTGGTGGTGAAGGCCGTTCATCGGGTGGTCGCCAGCCTTGTACGCCTTGGGGGGTTCCCACAAAAGGTAAGCGGACCAGGAATAATGCCAGGACGGATCGGTATATCGTTAAAAGAAGGGCTAAGAGAAAGTAATAGGTGAATAATTATGCCAAGATCATTGAAAAAAGGACCCTATATCGCTTCCGAACTTTTAAAGAAAGTTCTTGAGGCCAATAAGGTTAAAAACAACAAAGTAATTAAAACCTGGTCTAGAAGATCAACCATTTTTCCTGAAATGGTAGGTATTACCTTTGCCGTCCACAATGGGAAAAAATTTATCCCTGTTTTTGTTTCTGAAAATATGGTCGGTCATAAGCTTGGTGAATTTTCACCTACAAGAACATTTTGGGGTCATGCCGGAGATAAGAAAGCCAAACGGTAATCTGCTTCACATGATTAAAGGACACAAGTGATATGGAAGTTAAAGCAACTACAAGACATACGAGGATTTCAGCACTGAAGCTTCGGTTGCCGATCAATGAAGTGAAAGGCAAAAATGCGGGTCAGGCTTTGACAATGCTGAAGTTTATGCCGCTCAAGGCTGCCGGAATTATCTACAAAACATTGCAGTCAGCAATTGCCAATGCAGAGCACAACAACGAACTGGACGTTGACAAACTGGTTGTAAAGAATATTATCGTCGATCAGGGTGCTTCTATGAAACGGTTCAGGCCGCGGGCAAGGGGAAGAGCTAGTCGAATTTTGAAACGAACCAGTCATATTACAGTTATCGTTAAAGATACTGTCTAAGTAAGGAGGAACAGGCTTGGGCCAGAAAGTACATCCTACCGGATTAAGATTAGGCATCATCAGAACATGGGATTCTAGATGGTATGCAGACAAAGAGTATGCTGATTTTGTTGAAGAAGATTTCAAGGTCAGAAAATTCTTGAAAAAGAAACTCTACCACGCCGGCATATCCAAAATAGAGATCGAAAGATTTTCAAAACAGATAAGGCTTCGGGTTTTTGCCGCAAGACCGGGTATCATCATCGGTAAAAAAGGGGCTGAAATCGCATTGCTCAAAAAAGAGCTTGAAAATATGATCAAACCAGCAGTTCTGATTGATATCAAAGAAGTCAGAAGGCCAGAGATTGATGCGCAGCTTGTGGCGGAGAACATTGCCCAGCAACTAGAGAGAAGGATCGCCTTCAGAAGGGCTATGAAACGAAGCGTTTCCACTGCCATGCGGTTCGGCGCCAAGGGTATTAAGATTATCTGCTCGGGCCGGTTGGGAGGAGCTGAAATGGCAAGAACCGAATGGTATAAAGAAGGAAGGGTTCCGCTGCATACTCTCAGGGCAGACGTTGATTACGGCTTTATTGAAGCGAAAACCACATACGGACTCATTGGTATCAAAACGTTCATTTTTAAGGGTGAGGTGTTGCGTCCAGGTGAACAGGCTTTGGCGACACAATAGAGGCGATTAGGAGAAAAAGCAAATGCTTAGTCCAAAAAATGTAAAATTCCGTAAAGAATTCCGGGGAAGAACCAAAGGAGTTCCCACGCGGGGAAATACTTTGAGTTTCGGAGATTTCGGTCTCCAGGCCGTGGAATGCGGATATATTAACGCAAGGCAAATTGAAGCGGCCAGGGTGGCCATGACCAGACATGCAAAGAGAGCTGGTAAAAGCTGGATACGGTTTTTCCCTGACCATCCGGTTACTAAAAAACCCGCTGAAGTCAGAATGGGTAAGGGTAAGGGAGCAACCGACGCCTGGGTAGCCAGAATTAAACCCGGCAAAATCCTTTACGAAATGGAAGGGATACCAAGAGATCTGGCCAAAGAGGCCCTCAGGCTTGCTGCAAGAAAACTTTCCATTAAAACGCGATTTGTGGAAAGGAGTAAATAAGGATGAAGATCACAGAGATTAGGGAAATGGGTGCAGATCAGATTAAGAAAAACTTGTTGAACTCAAAAAAGAATTGTTCAATCTCCGGTTTCAGAATGGGGTTGGACAGCTTGAGAACACAGCAACCCTGTCAAATGTCAAAAAAGATATTGCCAGACTCTATACAATATCAAAAGAAATGAAGTTAAACATTATTTAATGTAAGAGTTATAGATATGGAAAATATTCAAAATAATAAAAAAGAGCTGATGGGTCTGATTGTATCTGATAAAATGGATAAATCAGTGGTTGTACAGGTTGAAAGATTTGTTCAACATAAGGTTTATAGAAAATTCATCAAACGGTATAAAAAATACCATGCCCACGATGAAGCGAACGAGTGCAGGATTGGTGATGAAGTAAAAATCATCGAAACCAGGCCACTAAGTAAGATGAAACGCTTTCGGGTGACCGAGATTCTAAAGAAAGCGCTTTAGCTAAAGGAGTTATGAAATGATTCAAACTGAAAGCAGACTTACTGTAGCAGATAACTCCGGAGCAAAGGAATTGTACTGTATCAAGGTACTGGGCGGATCCAAAAGAAGATACGCGAGCATTGGAGATATCATTGTTGTTTCTGTTAAAGAGGCAATTCCCAATGCAAAAGTCAGCAAAGGAGATGTTGTCCAGGCTGTTATTGTAAGAACCAAGAAAGAGATATCCAGACCGGATGGGTCGTCCATCAGATTTGATGACAACTCTGCAGTGATTTTAAGTAAAAATAATGAACCGGTCGGTACCCGTATCTTTGGTCCGGTGGCAAGAGAATTAAGGGCTAAAAGATTTATGAAAATAGTCTCTCTGGCCCCAGACGTACTATAATTATCGGGTTATTGGAGAAAAATTCCATGGAAGCAGTAAAGATAAGAATTAAAAAAGATGACAAGGTTAAAGTCCTCACCGGAAAAGACAAGGGTAAGATCGGAAAAGTCTTGAAGGTTGTCAAAAAAACCAACCGCGTTGTTGTTGAAAACATTAACGTTGTGAAAGTCCATCAGAGACCTACGCAGGCAAATCCTCAGGGCGGCATTGTAGACAAAACCATGCCCATGAATGTGTCCAATCTTATGGTCATGTGCAATTCCTGTGTGAAACCTACTCGGATTGGAATCAAACAACTGGAAGATGGTAAACGGGTCAGAATCTGCAAAAAATGCAGCCAGCAGATAGATTCTTAAGACCAAAGCCGGAGAGAATAAATGACCACTCTTAAGGAAAAATATATTAACGAAGTTGTTCCAAAACTCAGGGAAGCCTTTAATTATTCAAATGAATTTCAGGTGCCCCGGTTGGAAAAAATCGTATTGAACATGGGGTTGGGCGAAGCTGTCAGAAATCCAAAGATCGTAGAAGCTGCTGCCCAGGAACTAACATTGATTGCGGGCCAGAGAACCGTTGTTACAAGGGCCAAAAAACCCATTGCCAACTTTAAGCTGCGCGCAGATCTGCCCATTGGATGCAAGGTTACCCTGCGCCGTGAAAAGATGTTCGATTTTTTTGACAGACTTGTTAATATCGCGTTACCTCGTGTGAGGGATTTTAGAGGAATATCAGGTAAATCTTTTGATGGCCGTGGCAATTTTTCCATGGGTATCACTGAGCACATCATATTCCCTGAAATAGACTATGATAAGACCGAGAGTATCAAAGGTCTTAATATTACGGTTGTGACCACAGCTAAAACCGATGAAGAAGGCAAAGTTTTCCTGAAACTTCTGGGAATGCCCTTCAAAAATTAGGATCTTAAGGAGGAAAGCTTGGCTAAAAAATCTTTAATCGCAAAAGCGGGAAGAACACCAAAGTTTGCTGTACGTGCGTATAACAGATGCCCCTTATGCGGTAGACCAAGAGGATTTATCAG
>JAHIVS010000625.1 GCA_018816605.1 Pseudomonadota bacterium | reverse complement strand
TGGAGCAGGTGCTTAAAAATGAAGCCATCTCCCGCGAGGATCTTCTGGACAAGGTGGCCAGGGGAATCATTGCCATTCCCGCCAATAAAAATCATTTTGGCCTTGTGGCCTGTGGTGTGGGAGCAGGCCTTAAAACAAAAATCAATGTGAACCTGGGGGTATCAAAGGATGTCTGTTCCTTTGACGGGGAAATGAACAAGGCCTTGCTTGCCCTGGAATACAAGGCCGATGCCATCATGGACCTTAGTGTGTCAGGAGACACCGAAGGATTTCGAAAACGGCTGGTCCGTGAAGTGCCCGTTATGATCGGCAGTGTTCCCATCTATGACACCCTGACACGGACGGGAAAACCCGTGGAAGAAATAACCATTGAAGAGTGGTTTAAGACCGTTGAAATTCATGCGGAAAACGGGATTGATTTTATCACCATCCATGCTGGCCTGAACCAGCAGGCGGCCCGGAGCATTCGAAACAACCCAAGGCTCTGCGGCATTGTCAGCCGCGGGGGTGCCATTCTCTTTGAGTGGATGGCCAAAACCGGAAATGAAAATCCTTTTTACGAACATTTTGACCGGCTTCTTGCCATTTGTGAACAGCATGATGTCTGCATCAGCCTTGGGGATGGCCTGCGCCCCGGTTCCATCATGGATTCAACCGATGCCCCCCAGATCCAGGAATTGATCACCTTAGGAGAGCTGACAAAGCGGGCCTGGGCCAAGAATGTCCAGGTCATGATCGAAGGCCCGGGCCATGTCCCCCTCCACGAGGTGGAGATGAACATGAAACTCCAGAAAAAATTGTGTCACAATGCCCCTTTTTATGTGCTGGGTCCTTTGGTCACCGATATTGCACCGGGATACGACCATATCACCTCTGCCATTGGCGGAGCGCTTGCCGCCATGCACGGGGCGGATTTTCTGTGCTATGTCACGCCAGCGGAGCATTTGCGGCTTCCCAGCCTGGAAGATGTCAAGGAGGGGATCATGGCCTCAAAGATAGCTGCCCATGCAGGAGACCTTGCCAAGGGCATACCCGGGGTGGAAAACCGGGACCGAACAATGAGCCGGGCAAGGGTTTCCCTGGACTGGGAAGGCCAGTTTGCAGCAAGCCTTGATCCGGGCAAAGCCCGTGAGTACAAAGAATCCTCCCAGCCCTTGGAAAAAGGTGTCTGCACCATGTGCGGCGATTTCTGCGCAATGAAACGGGTGAGCAACCTTCTTTAAAGCGGACCCAGTGTTAATTTTTTCCGGCAGGAAAGGGGCAATGGTTGCCTATTTCCTGTCGGTCACCCTGCCCGTGGCAAGGTCAATGACAAGATCATTGTCCCGGGGGGCAAGATCGGTCCACCATCCGTCTATTAAATCTTCCTGCATCCAGGCAACGAACTTGAGCCAGTATCCGAATTCTGATGAATCAAGGGTGATAGGCGGTTTATTTTCATCTCCGTTGAGATGGGCAGAATAGGCAACGGCCACCTGGCCATTGATCAGGGGGAGTTGTTCCGCTGATACCTTGTATTTTGCAAGGGCAGCGTTTGCAAGCTTCTGGGTTCCCTCAAAAACATAGGTATCTGCGTAGTCAGCAAACTTGTCGCCAAGCGAGGGAATACTTGTGATGAATTGGCTTGTGATAACGGCATGGGTGCTGCCGCTCTCGTTTTTGGTCAGTTCAACCCTGCGATAGGGGCAGGGGGCGGTTACCATGGAACCGGTTTCAATGTCAAAGATCAATTGGCCGGTATCTGCTATTTTTTTTTCGGTGACATCCTGGGCATGAAAATGGCCGGTAAATACCAGACGCACATTGTACCGGGCAAACAGGGCCGCGATGCTTTCATGGTCTTTGATCAAATATTTTTTATAAAATTTTTCATTGGCAGGATAATGCTCCATGACCCCGTGGTGCTGTAAAACGATAACGGCCTTGTTCTCTTTTTTGGCGGCAATCAGTTGGGTTTCAATCCAGACAAGGGTCTGCTCTGAAAAAGCCCCGCCGATAATGGGATGATGATCTGGACGGTTTTCTTTATAACGGTTGGAGTCCAGGGCCAGTATCCAAAGCCCCTGCACGGGTTCTGCCACATAACTTAAGGAATCCGGATCCTGGGCAATGGCTGACCCATACCCTAAGTCCCCATAAATATTTTTAAATGCTGCGGGATCGATACTGGGCGTAGGCTCGGTGATATCTCCCGTAAACCGAACACTGTCCGGGTTGTTGATGTCATGGTTACCCGGTACCACAAAGACTTTTTTGCCTGATTGCACAAGCGTTTGAAGATGACGGGCAACCCCCTGGTGACAAATTTTCTCTCCATCCTTGGTCAGATCTCCAGCCACAAGAACAAAATCCGCCGCTTCTCCAGCGATTTTGTCCATGGCGGTCCCAATGATTTCATCGCTCAACACCAGCAGTTTTCGATCATTGTCCAAATATTCTTGGAAAGCCGTTCCCGTGGACCCCAGGCTTGTGTCATAGAAATGAAGATCTGAGATCACAATAAACCGGGCAGAGGGAAAAGTGGGTCCTGTATCGGCAACTGTGGGCGTGGCAAACAGTGTTGCGCTACCTGCGGTAATAAGCACCCAGGTTAAAAAAAATAAAATCCGTTTGATCTGATTTTTCATTTGGTGTGTCATCTGATTTCTCCGCATCAATGGGGGTTACAAACCGACAGGCTGCTATATATCGCCCATTCATACCCAATAACGGCCGTCAGATCAACTGCATTTTTTTATTTTCCAAGGAATACAAGATCGGGTTGAAACCGGAATGATCCATTTTCTGCCGGGAATAGTTTCCCGGCAGAAAATGGCGGGAAGGGCTATCCTGCTTCATAGGTACAGGAGGTAAAATCAATTTCTTCTCCGCACTTGCTGCATTTGTGGATTTTTTCAAATTCATCTGAAAAAATTTCTTTTGGCTCATCACATTTGGGACAGTTACAGGTAAAGGATTTTAAATTCTTAAAACTTTCAAAACCAGGGCAATGTTTTGGTGTACTCATGGCGATCTCCTTATCGTTGTCTGTTAATATGCACAAAACTAACACGGCAGGGGTCAATTTCCAACAACTGGTATCAATTGAGCATCTAATGAAATAGGAAATTATCCGAAGCTTCCCATATCCATGTCTACCAAATCCTGGGGGATTGTCAATAGTCTGGAATTGTTTTATCCCAAATCCACCAGGGTCCTTCCCGATAGCTGCCCTTTGAGTATTTTCTCAATTCGGGAGCCAAGATCGTTAAGGGGAATCCGGGTGCAAAGACTGTCC
>JAHIVS010000082.1 GCA_018816605.1 Pseudomonadota bacterium | reverse complement strand
TTGGTGGGCAGCATATGCCCCCACTTGCCGGGGGTTGCCGAGGCACCGATAAAGGCGATGGATTCCGGATAAAAACAAGCGCCCAGTACGGAAAGATCTATGGGTTTTGAATGGATATGAGTTTCTTTTTTTTCAGAACGCTTTCCCAACACCAAAAGCCCGTCCACGGCAATGGGCGACCCGTCTTTCCGGATAATCAAAGGATTGATATCAATTTCCCGAATATTCGGATTCTCAAGGGCCAGGTCCGACAGGCCCCCTAGGATTTTTTTGATCATCTCCCTGTCCGCCGCCGCCTCCCCCCGGAAGGCTTCCAGCAATTTTTTAGCGGACAATTGGGCCATCATATCCTCCATGTCAGCATCCTTAAGGGGGGCGATTTTCAAAACAATATCATTTAAGGCCTCTGTCAGAATTCCTCCCAGGCCGAACATGATCACCGGACCGAATTGGGGATCATTGAACATGCCGGCAACAAATTCCCTTTTGCCCAGAACCATGGGCTGTACCAAAAAAGCCTCCAGGGAATTTTTTCCTGCGGCCTCCATCTGCTGGGCGGCCTGGCGGACCTGTTCTTCATTGCCAAGCCCCAGGCAGACCATTCCGGCTTCCGTCTTATGGAGTATCTTTGATCCGATCCCCTTAAGGGCTACGGGAAAGCCGGTCTCTTTTGCCGCATCCACTGCCTGGGCAATGCCCTTTACCCGTTTTTCCCTGACCACGGGGATGCCAAAACAAGAAAAAATTTGTTTAGCTTCATCTTCGCTGATCACATTAACCCCGGATGCGTGCTTTTCGACTATCAGTTGTGCAACTTTTTCCCGCGTTATCATGCTTTTACTCCGTTAAATACAATGTTTACAATACCGCTGGAAACATGATCAATATCAAGTTCCCTGCCAAATATGATTTCACCGAGACAGGCATGTTCAATGGCCCCGAGAATCACCTTCCGTAACAGATACGGGTCTGTGTCTGATTTTAGTTCCTTTTTTTGTATTCCGTCCTCAATGATGCCAAGAATGGTTCCGGCATATTTGCGCACCCTGCCATAGGCGCAGGAGTTAAAAAATTCCAGGGAATTTCTCACCTCCAGCAGCAATATTCTTGAGAAAACCCGGTTGTCGACATAGCTTTCAAGGCTGGAAAAAATAACAACCCCAAGCTTATCCACACAGGTTTTTTCATTGGCCACCCTGTCGTCTATTTTTGCCAGGAATTCAAAAAAATATTCGTTCAGCACCTGGTAAAGCAGCTCTTTTTTGTCCTTAAAATATTTATAGATAAGCCCTTCGGTGACCTTGGCATTTCCGGCTATTTCAGCCGTTGTTATGGAATGGAAATCTTTTTCCTTCATCAAAGCGGAAAAGGATTTCATAATTTTGATCCTTCCCGGTGGATTTGTTTTGCCTTTGTGCTTCATGGGATATCCGTCTCAGTTTAAAAATTCATATCAGCCGGTGCTTACGTCGGTAAGTAACACTTACTTACAAAGAAAAACAAAGTCAAGCCCTGATAAAGGATAAAGTTGTCCCGGCCGGATTGATTCTGCCCCATCCTTGCTTATATTCATGTGCATACAAAGATGAAATTCACCCTAACCACTGAAGAGAAGATGATGACACCCATAGATATTTTTTCGGACCAACACATGCATTCAGTCTATTCAGACGGCACCGGCACCATTGAAACCATTGTAAAATCCGCCATGGGAAAGGGGCTGCACACCATTGCCATAACCGACCATATGCCCCTGCCCTTTAAAACCCGGTATGCCATGGACAAACAAAAACTTGTGGCCTATCGAAATGAAATTGACCGGGTCCGGCAGCAATACGGCCACAAGCTGACCATCCTGACGGGACTTGAAATCGAGTACATCCCCCAGATTGCCACCTGGATTGAAGATATCCTTGCCATGGACTGGGATGTTCTGATTGCCTCGGTGCACAGCATCCTTGTGGAGGATGCCCACTACATGATAAACGGCAATGAAAAAGAATTCAAAAAAACCCTGGATTATGCCTTTAAAGGGGATATCAAGGCATTGTACCAACACTATTACCAAACCATCCAGCAGGCAGCCGCCACCCAGTGGTTCGACATTGCCGGCCACCTGGATGTGATCAAAAAAAACAATGGGGCCAATCCGGATTTCGATGAAGCAGATTCCTGGCATCAGGCTCTTATTGAACAGACCCTTGATCTGCTGAAAACCCACCACCTTAAAATGGAAATCAACACCTCCGGCCTGAACCATCCGGCAAAAACGGCCTATCCGAGCCCCTGGATCATCCGGTCTGCCGTTAAACGGGGCATACCCATTGTGATGGGGTCTGACTCCCATTCCCCGGAAACCCTGGGCCGGTATTTTGACCGGGTCAACAGCCTGATGGAAGACCCGGCATAGGGAAATGGGGTGAGGCGCTTAAAAAAAACGGCCTCCAATTTCATACGTTCGCCGTTGCATGGCCGGCCCATCCTACAATGGGAATGGTCATAGCAACATTTCCGGATTATGCCCGCGTGCCTATAAAATACCACCCCTAAATGAGAACGAGCACCCAGACAATGATCACAATGACGATACTGACAAACACAGCTGCAGATCCAAGATCCTTTGCCCGCTTTGCCAGCAGGTGACGTTCAGGCCCTATCCGGTCTACAACCGCCTCAATGGCTGAGTTTATAAGCTCCGTTAAAATCACGATCATTGGGGATGATATCAACACCGCCCTTTCAATTCCGTTTTGCCCTAGAAAAAGCCCAAGGGGTATTACCACGGCCAGGCCCATCAGCTCCTGCCGGAATGCAGCTTCATGGCTCCAGGCGGCTTTGAAGCCGGCAAATGAATATCCTGCCGCCTTTATAATACGCAAAAGGCCTGTTGGTTTTTGGGGGGACATCTTAATTTCCTTATAAAAAATATCAGTTTGCCGCGACATTTGTACGGTTGTCGGCCCATCGGTTTAATCTGTTGCCCAGCACATAATCCGCACCCTGATAATATGACATTAATTCTTTAACAAGGGGAGAGGAATTTTGTATTTTTTTAGGGGAGGGTCTCTTGGCGGCCATCTCCATGAGAGCGATTTCTTTTCCCGGTGACAGGATCAGAAGTTCTCCACCGCTTAATATCCCAAGTTTCTGGTAGTTTGCAATAAACGCCCTTTCCTTAAAATCCCGGGCCAGAATGTTTTTCCCAAAAAAAAAATTATCATATGAAAAATGAAGCAACGCCAGCAGGGTGGGAGCCAGATCCCTCTGGCTTGAAAGCCGATCAATCTCTCCGGGGGGCAGGTCAATTTTCCCCTTTGGATAGGTAAAGGGCGGGTGATTGCTGGTGGTCATGATATGGAAAAAAAATGGTTTTTTTGAATCATACACCCCATTTGCTTCATAAATGGCACGGTCGTAAAGATCTTCATCTGAAACACCCCAGGCATTTTTAAAAGAGACCTCTTTATCCCTAAAACCGGTTTGGTCCACAATGCGATATCCGTTTCCTGAAAAAAAGGTGTTCATATTATCAAAATATCCGCGTCCCCCGTAAAGAAAGGCCGTATCATATCCCTTGTCCTTGAATACTTTGCCCAGACTATACATATGGTCGTTATCCGGTCGTTTTACAATGGAACGCCCCGGTGTCGGAGGAATGGAAAGGGGAATGGCCTCAAGCCCTCTGACGGTTCTGGTGCCGGTGGCATAAAAATTTGTAAAAAGTTTTCCTTTTTTAAACCAGTCATCCATAAAGGGGGTGATATGTTTTTGTTCCCCAAAACGGCTGAGGAAGCTTGCACTCAGGCTCTCCACCGAAATCAGAATCACATTGAGTTTGTGGGGCGCTTGTTCTTCTTCAATGCGCCTGGCAATGTTGTATAAGCCCTGACCGGGGTAGTGGCCATTTTTTCCTGTAACCTGGTCTTTTAATCTATCGGAAAGCGTCTGCTGGAATTGATCCAGAAAAAGGAAGGCCGAGCCGGGGAAATGTGCTCCCCTCACCTGCTGGCCCATGCCAAATATGAGACCCAGCGTCAGTCCGAAGGCAAATCCAGCTTTTTTGTACCAGGGCGCAAGGGTTCTGAGTACAAAGTACAGGCTGAAAAAGGCATAGCCTCCGGCAGCATGGCCCGCCGGGAAGGCCTGCCCAACAGGCAGTCCCCTGGGTACCGAATCAAAGACGCTAATTTAGGGCAGGGTGCCGGAAAATAGTGCCAGATCCCAGGGCGTGTAGATATGGGTGAGCTGTTTTCCAGCCCCCACGATCAAAGGGTCGACAGCTGTCACGATCAGGAAATAGATCAAAATTTTTTTAAATTTTTTGATCGGAGCAAAAAAAAAGCTGAAATATAAACCAGCAGCCACAGCAGGGCGATCCCCATGTCGAAACGCCTTCCCCATCCATGGATAACACGTGATCCCGAAATGGCCAGGACTGGGTATCGACATCGTGGAAACGGGAAATCCACCAGACATCAAAACCGCTGTATTCCAGCGAGATTCCCAGAAAAACCAGCACAAGCGGAAACCCCATCATCCAGGAGAGGGATTCCCCAGAGGTCTGCCCCCTCACAGGAAATGGCTTCGTGGGACAACATGAAAAAATGGTTGCCAGGCGTGGCAGCCATTGATTCTGTTTTTCAATAAAATTAGGGTGTTCTTTATCCTTCATTGCCAGGCCATTTTTTTTTATTGTTTACCCACTAGGAAAATAACATGGCCATTGTGAAGAAATTTTGAAAACGTCGATTTTTTTAATGGAACATTTTAAATGGGACACTCGTTGAAAATTTTATGGGGACAGGATCGGCAGACAGCCAGATCCAGCCGGGAAACAATTTCGGAAATAGCCGCCTGTTTTGAATCAAAAATATGGGCCTCCTGGATGTCATGGAGGAATCCTCCCAGGGAAAGAAAACTTCGGACTTCCTGACCCAGCCGGCAAAGATACAGATTTTTTCCCAGGGACCTTCGTCTTTGCGCTTCCTGGACCAGCATCATGGCACCGGATATATCAATATAACTGATCCCGGACCCCACAATCAGCAGGTGCTTCGGGTCATCGCTGTCCATCTCTTCAAAGATTTCCGAAACATGGTTGGCCGCCCCGAAAAACAAGGAACCGTCGATCCGGATGATTTTCAGCTGGGGGCATTCGGGAAGCGCGTCACTGACAATATCCTTCATGGGGCGCCTGGGGCCTTCGGGGTCTGGAACAAGGGAATAGATATGGGGGTGGGACATCCGCGTCAGATAGAGGGCAAGGGAAAGAAAAACACCCGAATAAATGGCAAACTCAATTTGAAACAAAAGCGTGCCGCCGAAGGTGGCCAAAAGCACAAAGGATTCGGACGGACTGGTTTTTAAAATTTCCCGGATATGGCGGATATCGACCAATTTGAATGCCACAATCAGAATGACACTCCCCATGGCGGATAAGGGTAGCCAGACGGTCAAGGGAGCCACCAGCAGAATAATTCCCAAGAGGAAAAGGGCTGAAAAAATGCTGGAAAGGGGGGTGATGGCCCCTGAGTCGTAATTAACGCCGGACCGGGTAAAGGACCCGGAACTTGCATACCCGGAAAAAAAACTGCCCGCAATATTGGAAAGTCCCTGGCCGATAAATTCCTGGTTCCCGTTGATGTGCTGCTTGGACTGCACGGTTATGGCCCTGGCAATGGACGAGGCCTCGATCAGCCCGAGAAGGGCGATGGCCAGTGCCCCCGGTCCCAGCATCCGGATCGTATCAAATGCCAAATCCGGCCTTGAAAGCGGCGGGAGACGGCCTGGCAGGGGACCGAGAAATCTTACCCCATTGGCATCTCCCTGGATGACAACAGAAAACAGACTGCCGAGGATCAGGGCAATGAGAAGACCTGGCCACCGGGGCCGGTATGCCTTTAACCCTGCACCGCAGACAAGGGTTATCCCGGCAACGGTCAATTCATAGCCATTGGCCATGCCAAAGGAGTTGATGATAACAGACCAGCTGGTCAAAAATGAAGACCCGTTGGGGATATTTATCCCCATTGCATATTTGATCTGACCGGTTGCAATGAGAAGGGCTGCACCTGCCGTGAATCCGACAATAACCGAATGGGAAACAAAATTGAGCACCGTGCCGAGCCGGGCAAGGCCAAAGGCCAGCTGAAAAACGCCGGCAAGAAAGGTCAGGGTCAGAACCAGGCTGATATAGCCCGCGGAACCGGGTTCCACCAAAGGGCTGATCGTGGAAAAGACAATGATGGAAAGGGCTGTGGTCGGTCCGCTGATCAAATGCAGGGAGGAACCGAAAAGAGCTGCGATGATCGGCGGAATGATGGCGGTATAAAGCCCGTATTCAGCCGGAAGCCCGGCAATCATTGCAAAGGAAACCCCCTGGGGCAGTACGATAAAGGCACCGGTGAGCCCTGCGGCAAGATCTGCCCGCAACGATCTTTTGTTGACAAGATTAACCCATTTCAAAAAAGGAAACAATTTGACGCGCAGGGGAATCTTCCGAACAGGAAGTGTTGAGGAAGAGGCCGATTTCATGGCGGATCAATGGTTCCGGCTGCCAGGGCAAGACGGGTTGCCGCCAACCTGTAATCGTGGACAGCCTTAATTTTACGGGTCAGACTCTGCTGAACCATGAGTTGTGCATCCAGAAGATCGGTAATGGTGAACAGGCCGCTGTTATACCGGTTTTTAACGATGCGCAAAGACTCTTTTGACTGACCCACGGCTGCCTGGTTTACTTGAATCCGCTCCCAGGCGCTCTGGGCATTGAAAAAAGCCTGGCGGGCTTCCCCGCAGATCTGCTGTTCCATGCCCCTGAGCATGGCCTGGGTCTGCTTGAGATTAATTTGTGCCTCCCGTATTTTTGCCGAGATCCGTCCGCCGGTAAACAGGGGCATGGAGACAACGGCCCCAATGGTATAGTTGGTTGCCGAATCATCAAACTCCTCGGAATTGATCTCATAATTTCCTGTCAGATTCACCGATGGATTACGGGATGCCCTGGATTTGTCTATCTCTTTTTGGGCAATCTGTTGCTGAAATGCCAGGTGCTTGAGATCCGGCCTGTTGGACAGGGCTGTCGAAATCCAGGTGTCCAGACTGCCGGAGATGGGATCTCCTGCCTCAAGGGGGCTTGACAGGGCGTAGGTCGCCTCTCCGCCAACCCCCATGGCAACATTCAACCGGCATTTGGCAATATCGACCTGACTTTTGGCCTCGGCCAGCTGCTGATCCAGGTCAGCGATCTGGACCTGGGCCCTGAGCAGATCGCTTTTTGCCACAAAGCCCCCGTCATACCGGGATTGTACCAATTTCAGATGGGAACGCGCTGTTTCCGAGATCTGCTGGATAACCCTTTTGTTTTCCCGTGCAAACAGGGCGCCGATATAGGCGGTGATGGTCTGGGCAATCACCTGCTGCCGGGTGTGTTCGTCAAAAAACGCTGCAGCCTCCTTATTCAGATGGGCCTGCTGAAGGCCATACCAGGTCTGGCCGCTGTCATACACGGGCCAGGCAACCAGAATGCCCGACGAATAATTGGTGATGCCGTCGGGATGGTTGAGCCGGGCGGGATCGAAATCGCCGGCTGTGATGGACTCCTGGTTCAATTTGGTTCCAAAGGCCCACATGGGATTGGTGGTGCGGCTGGACTGTCCCTGGAGCTGAACCTGGGGGATTGCACCTGAACGGGCCTGGATAACCTTTTCCTGAGCGGAAAGGATGCCAAAGCCCGATGCCTGAAGCCCTGGATTACTGGAAAGCGCGGTTTCAACCGCCCGGGAAAGCGTCAGATCCGATACCGGATCTGATGCCAGGCTGCAAACCGGGGATACCAGCAACCCTGCAGCCAGAATCCAGCCAATTATTGTCCAACGGGTCCTAGCCCTTCCCATCCCAAGCCTTCTGGCCCCACACCGTAAAACCCCTTTATTTGATTGTCGTGTCATTGGTTCTTCCTTAATTATTTGGTCAACTGCCTTGTCCGGAGTCTGCCTTTTTGATTCCAGGGTGCAGATGGGCCGTTTCCCAGCGTTTGTCCATGAAATACAGAATCGGGATCGCCATTCGTGAAAACAGCAGGGATGCCACCTCTCCTGCCATAAGCGATATGGCAAGCCCCTGGAAAATCGGGTCAAAGAGAATGACAGATGCGCCCACCACCACGGCAGCAGCCGTCAGCATCATGGGCCTGAACCGGACGGCCCCGGCATCAATGACCGCCTGGTCCAGGGGCATTCCCTGGGCGATCCTCAGCTCAATAAAATCCACCAGGATGATGGAATTGCGCACCACAATTCCGGCGCCTGCAATGAAACCGATCATGGAGGTGGCTGTAAAAAAGGCGCCCATGGCCCAGTGGGCCGGGAGAATCCCGATCAGGGAAAAGGGAATGGCCACCATGATCACAAAGGGAGTCGAAAAGGACTGAAACCAGCCGACCACCAGGACAAAGATTAAAACCAGGACCACGGCGAATGCCAGGCCCAGATCCCGAAATACCTCGTATGTGATATGCCATTCCCCATCCCATTTCATGGAAAGATTCCGGTCACTTTCCGGCAGGCCTGCCGTGTGCTGAACAATGCCGTACCCTTCGGGCGTTGTAATGGCCTCGATTTTTTTCCACATCTCCAGGATGGCATAGACCGGGCTTTCCTTGGCACCTGCCACATCAGCCGTCACATGGATGACCGGCATCAGATTTTTATGATAGATGC
>JAHIVS010000081.1 GCA_018816605.1 Pseudomonadota bacterium | reverse complement strand
TACCTACGGGCCTCTTATCCATAATCCCCAGGTCCTGGAAATGCTGGAAACCAAAAAGATTTTCAGAATAGACACCATCCCGGAAAAGGGGAATGGCATTGTTCTGATCCGGGCCCATGGGGTTCCGCCCGAGGATGAGAAGGCCTTAAAAAAAGCGGGGTTCACTGTTGTGAATGCCACCTGCCCCCGGGTGGTCCGGGTCCAGGTGATTATCAATAAATATGCCCGAAAAGGTCATGCCACCATCATTATCGGGGACAAAAACCATCCGGAAGTGGTGGGGCTTTTGGGGTATGCCAGGCAAAAAGGGTATACCGCAACTTCAATGGAACAGCTGGGCAGCCTTCCGATTTTTGAAAATGCCGTAGTGGTTGCCCAGACCACCCAGAACACCGTGTTCTACGATCAGATTAAAGCCTGGTGTGAAAAGAATGCCCCCCATTACCAGATTTTTGACACCATCTGCGGGTCCACTGAGAAACGACAGTCCGAAGTCCGGCAGCTGGCCCGGCAGAATGAGGCCGTCGTTGTGGTGGGCGGAAAACAGTCGGGCAATACCAGACGTCTTGCCCAGATTGCCCTGGAAACAGGAACCCATGCCATGCATATTGAAAATGCCTGGGAGATTGATTACACGGCCTTGTATTCGGCCAAGTCCATTGCCATTACGGCAGGCGCCTCCACACCCAACTGGATTATCAATGATACCTGTGAAAAAATAACACAAACCCTGCAAAAACAGCATCCCCTCCTGGGACTGCTGGCAGATACCCGGGATTTTTTGCTCAAGACAAATCTGTTACTGGCCGGAGGCGCAGGGGGGCTGACCTATGCCTGTGCCAGGATCCAGGGGTTTCCCCAGATACTTGTCCATTCTGCCATTGCCATGTTTTATGTGTTGTCCATGCAGATTTTAAACAATATTATTACCATCAAATCAGACACCTATCACCATCCGGCCCGGGCGGCTTTTTATAAAGCGCACCAGGGTTTTTTACGGGTTCTTGCCCTGGTTTCCGGATCTGCCGGGATTTATCTTGCCTATACCACAGGATGGATTTCCTTTTGCATTCTTGGCGCCATGACCCTCCTGGGCCTGTCCTATAACCTGAAGCGTATCCCGCCTGTTTTCGGGAAAAATACGATTGCCCGGATCAAGGATGTGTCAGGGTCTAAAACCATCCTCATCGTCTTTGCCTGGGGAATTGTCACCAGTCTGTTGCCGGCAATTGTAAACTCGGGCCGGCCCCTGATTGCAGTGATCACCTTTGTTTATTCCACGGGACTGGTTTTTGCCAGGACCGCCTTTTTTGATGTACTGGCCATCCAGGGAGATCGGATAGCCGGAAAAGAGACCCTTCCCATTCTTTTGGGGGAGCACTTGAGTTTACGTCTCATTCACTATGTTCTGGTATTTGATTTTTGTATCATCCTGGTGGCCCATTGGGGAGATTTGTTCAACAACAATGCATTCCTGCTTGCCTTTGTTCCCCTTTTCATGCTTTTATTGATACGATTGCATAAAAAAGACAGCCTGTTATCCCGTCGGCAGTACGAATTTATGATTGAGTCTTCATTTTTGTTTGCCGGCCTGATGGCAGTTTTTATTTGATAATTTTCCGGGAGATCATATGACAAATGGGCGTGGAAATCATATAAACTGCCCCCTTATTGGGCTATTGGCCGTAAAAAACCAGTTGATTACAAAAGAAGAATTGGAAGCAGGGCTGATTCAATGTACGGATTCCGTTGCCCTTGAAAAAGACCTGATTGCCTATTTGCTTGCCCAGGAGTTGGTCTCTGCAAAAAATATGGAAAGACTCGCCCGGGCAGCAAAAACCCTTGAAATCCGCCAAAAAGAGTATAAATTCGGTGCCATTGCCATCAGCAAGGGGTTTATCAATAAAAGTGTACTGGACCTTGCTTTAGAAGAACAGGAAGAGGATATCAGGGGAAAACGCAAACCCCGGCTGGTTGGGGATATGCTGGTGGACGCCGGACTGCTGACAGGCAAACAGCGCGATTATATCCTGAAGCTGCAGAACCGGGTGCGTCTGCCTTTGAAAAAGGCTGCTCCTGCCACCCAGCCACCTGCTGGAGAAGCGCCTGAAAACAAAATGACCGAAAATCAGATGCCGGGGAAAGAGTCGTCAGGGGCAGAACCGCCTGCAGCAGAAGATGCAGGCGAGCTGCTTGAACCTGAAATAATCGCCGGGGGAATCAAATTGCAGGTTTCCAAGGATTTCATGGCCGCTTTTCTTACAAAAACCGACCATTTTAACCAGGATATGCTGGTGATGGAGGTAAAAGAGGCTTTGTTTGAAAAAAATATCGTGTCCGGGATTGTGGTGGATGAGATGATAGACGGATTTATCCGATCATCGGGTTTTAAAACCCAGTCCTTCAGGGTTGCCAAGGGAGTCCGCCCCATCCAGGGCCAGAATGCAAAATTGGAGTTTTTTTTCAATACAGATTACTTGAAAGCCGGTGGGCTTGACGGAAAAGGAAATATTGATTTCAAGGAAAGGGGGGAGATTCCCCATGTGGAAGAGGGAACGGTCCTGGCGGAAAAAACCCCCATGCTGGACTCAAGATGGGGACAGACTATTTTCGGCGATGAGGTGGAAACGATTCCCGGCGAAGATATTCCCCTGCGGTTTGGAAAAGGGGCCAAGCTGTCAGAAGACGGCCTTAAGGTTCTGGCGGCAGTTAAGGGCTTTCCCAAATATTCCCTGTCCGGCGTGATCTTTGTCCATGAGGAATATATAACCGGGGGAGACGTGGATTATGAAACCGGGCACATTGATTATAACGGAAATGTCAATATAAAGGGCTGTATCAAACCCGGATTTAAGGTTCGGGGAAATGACGTGAAGTGTGTCGAGCTGGACGGCGGCATTGTGGAGGCCGACGGTGACCTGGTGGTGCTTGGCGGTATTAATGAAGGAAAAATATATGCCAGGGGAAATGTGTTTGCCAAATTTATCCATAAATCCGAGATTGTGTGCATGGGAAATATCAATGTGGGCAAGGAAATTGTCGACACCCGGATTGAGAGTTCAGGGTCCTGTGTCATTGAGAACGGCAAGCTGATCTCCTCCCAGATCGTTGCCAAAATGGGTGTCAGCGCCCAGCATATTGGTACGGAAATGGCGACTCCCTGCACGATTAAGGTCGGCCATGACGGATTCACCCAAAAGGAACTTGAAAAAAATAAGGCCAATACCCGTAATCTTAAAGAAAATCTCCAGGTTCTTCAGGCAAAGCGAGACAAGCTGAAAGAAGAGAACATGGAACTCCAGAAGCAGATCACCAAGCTTGCCCATGTCCAGGACCGATCCCAGCTTGAGCAGGCTGAATTAGAGGCAAAAATGGCTGATCCTGAAAACCAAAAAATTTTGGAAGAACTAAAGCAGCGCCTGGAACAATCAAAGAGCAATGCCCGAAATGCTGAAAAAAACCTGGATCGCTGCTTTGAAAAGAGTGAAATCATCGAAGAAGCAGTGGAGAAAATTGACCAGGAAATTGGTTTTCTGACCCAAAAATGTGATGATCTTGCCCAGGAAAAAAACAATATCCTCCAATGGGCCAAAGAAAATCCGGGCAATGCCATCGTAATGGCCCTGGGGAGTATCCAACCGGGAACCGTTATTGTCGGCAAGCACAGTGAGATGACCGTGGACACGCTCATCCGCCGCTCACGGGTGATGGAGGTCCTTTTCAGGAAAGAAGGCGCTGAAGGAAGGCAGGTCTACGAACTGCAGATTAAAAATTGTTAAGCCCCATTGTCAAGGGGATTGCCGTCCCTAAACCCCTGTATGCGCGCATCTTTTTCTATCCAGAGCCGGTTCAGCCAGTCACAGAAAAAAGCCTTGTATTCCACATCATTAAAATAATCACCCTGTAAGGCCGGACCCATTTCCATTACTTCAAAATTGATGATTATTTTTCGGGTCCTGCCGGATATAAACTCCCAGAAACTGGGCGTCTTTCCCGGGTAGACGATGGTGACATCGATAATTTTATGGAGGCAATCGCCCATGGATCCAATGACAAAGGCAACACCACCGGCTTTGGGTTTGAGCAGATGGTTAAAGGGGGCCTTTTGTGCCTTTTTTTTCTGGGGTGTGAACCGGGTGCCTTCCACAAAGTTCATAATGGAGATGGGGGTGTGTTTAAATCGTTCACAGGCCTTTTTGGTGCTTTCAAGGTCTTTGCCCTTGAGATGGGGTTTTTGGGCCAGTTCTTTTTTCGAGTACCGCTTCATGAACGGGAAATCCAGGGCCCACCAGGCCAGTCCCAGAAAGGGAACCCAGATCAGTTCTTTTTTCAGGAAAAATTTTAACATGGGAATTTTGCGGTTCAGTATCTTCTGGAGAACCAGGATGTCCACCCAGGACTGGTGATTGGACATGACCAGGTACCATTCTTTTTTGTTTAATCGTTCAAGCCCCCGAACATCCCAGTCAATATTGCAGAACAGGTCGGCATTCATAGAATTGATGGCGATCCACAGGGTGGCGATGGCGATCAGAATTTTGTCCAGGATCACAATGATCCGGGGAAAAGGCAGAATAAATTTAAACAGGGATAAAAAAATCAGGGGGAGGGTCAGGCAAATGGTATTCAGGGCATAGAGCCCAAATGATAAAACACCTTTGAGGGGGGCTGGTAAGAAATTTAGCATCAGTCATTGAGTCCTTGTTGGGTCTGTATATATTTTTTAATGGTCCGCCTGTCCAGTCCTGTTTTTCGGGCCACTTTTTCATAGGTTCCCAGGGTATCATACAGCAGGTTACAATATCCTGCCACAAGGTCAGGCACTGCAATGGTTTTTGATTCGATTCCCATTTGAAGGCGCTGGGAAAGGGATACGGGTAACGCCGCTCTGGTTTCGATCCCCTTGTAATCTTTTCTCAGCAAAACGCTTCTGACACATTGCTCCAGTTCCCTGACATTGCCTGGCCATTGATAATGCTTTCCCAGCCGTCGGTCAATAATTCTTTTTACCTGGCGGGATAATTTTTTTGAGGCTGTGCCGGTCATGCGGTGGATGGTAAAATTCAAAAGATCATCCAGTTCCCGGGGGGACTCTTTGATTCGGGTTCGCAGGGGCGGAACCTCAATGATGTCCGAACATAGCCGGTAATAAAAATCATCCCGGAAAATTTTCCCGCCCATGATATCTTGTTTGGGGCGGTTGGTGGCGGCAATGACCCGGCCGTTAAACCTTAGAATCGTATGGGCGCCCACCGGTGAAAAGTGCCTTTCCTGGAGGACCCGCAGCAGTTTGATCTGCACATGGTTGGGGATTTCTCCGATTTCATCCAGCAGGATGGCGCCGTGGGCGCTGCACCTGTCAAAAACCCCCTGGTAATCTTCAATTGCGCCGGTGAAGGCCCCTTTGGTATGGCCGAACAATTCTGATTCCAAAAGGGTCTCCGGATATTGGGACAGGTTCAGGGACAAAAATGCCTGGGTAAAGCTTTCGGTGAAACAGCCGCGTTTGGGGTCAAAGGGAATATAGCCGCTCCGGCCGATGGCCTGGGCTGCCGTCCCCTTGCCGGTTCCGGTTTCTCCCAGCAAAAGGGTGGAGAAGTCCTCCATTTTGTTCCACAAAAAACTGTCGTAGACCGCAATATTATGGGTGAAAACATTGTTCCACAGGTGCTTTTTCAGGGTTCGCATGCAGGGGCTGCTGCCCACCAGGGCATGGGAGATAAAATAAAAGGCCCGGCGCAATTGGTAGGACAGGGCAAAATAATGGTAAAAACTTTTGGTGTCAAAGCCCTTTGCAATGACCATGGCCTTTGCCTCTTCGACAAAACTTACTTTGACCGGAGTCTCCCGGGCCGCAATCTGTTCGGTGATCAGCTGGTCAAATCTATCCCTGAATTTGTGGAAGATATCAAACAGATAGACCACCCGCAAAATTTCCTTGTCACTGTCCTGGTAGTCATTGAGATTGCCCTTGTGTTCCGCTTCCAGTTTTTTTAAGCCAAGGTCCACCTCCCGGACACACATGTCTTTGCTTTCCCTTCGGGTGGCAGAAGGGAAGAGCCCGGCAATTTTCTGGTCCAATCGTTCTCTGAGTTCGCTGAAAGGGTTTGCAAAGGCCGCATTATAGACGGTTTTGAAAAAGTGTCTCTCTTCCTGATCCAGTTTGAATTTTTTCACAGGGTCTCCATTTGTTAAAGTATTGAGCATTTTTGTACAACCACCATGCATAAAATGCAAGCATATTTGGGGATCATTTCCGGGAGTAATTCCATTTTTTTTATAAAAAGCTTTTATTTCAAGGTGTTAAAAAATCGGTTCGGCCTGGCACGTTCCTTGATAAACAAATGGGTTTGAGAACCATCATTTTGCCTTGGCAGGCGGTCAAGGCAAGGTGTTACCCCAACCCAAAAATGGAGCACTATTTATGATTACCCGAATACTGAATTCAAGACTGCCTTTGATGATTTTTACCCCTGTCAAGGTATTTGATGTCAGCTATTTTCATGCCATTTACCAATCCGGTGCCCTGCCGGTTTTTGATACCGAGTTTTTAAGCTGCGACCAGATTGTACAAAAGGCCCTTTTGCTGTCCGGGGAGAATTTGAGCTTCGGTCTGCGGCTTTCCTCCCATGACCATGAGACCATTGGTGCTTTGAAACAAAAAAATATCATCAACCTTGATCTTTTGATTGTCCCCCTTTCCAAACAGGATGTGGTTGCGGATTTCTCCGATTTCGGGGACACGAAAATTATTTCTGAAATCAAGGATATCCATTTGATCGAAAAAATAAAGGCCATGGATCCCCATGGTCTGATTCTCAAGGGGAATGAGGCAGCAGGAAAGGTGTCCCGGTATTCTTCGTTTATCCT
The DNA here is from genome assembly GCA_018816605.1 of Pseudomonadota bacterium. The sequence continues at coordinate 2,581 of JAHIVS010000081.1, read as the reverse complement.
CATGCAATGGTATTTGAAGAATAGCAAACTGCCGGTATTTGTCCACGGCGGCGTGGGCCGGTATACGGCAGCCGGGATGCTGGCGGCAGGCGTGTCCGGTTTTGTCATGGACAGCCAGGTATTGCTGGCCGATGAGGCCCCTGTTTCGGATAATTTCAAAAAATTACTGGCCATGGTGGATGAAGGGGATTCCACGGAGATCATTTTCCAGGACAAAGAGATCTATCGGGTCTTTGCAAAACTGGGGACCAAGATTGTCAAGGCGCTCAAGCAGGAGGCCGTTCTGGTTGCAGCGGCAGCAGATGGGGAACAAAAAATCTACCAGTCGATCACAGACCACATGATTGCCCTGGACAACGAAGCGGCTTCCTTTGTCCAGTCTCTTTTTTATCTGGGACAGGACGGGTTGTTTGCCAAGGAGTTTGCCAGAACCTCCACTTGTCTTGCAACCATGATCGCCTCATTTTTTAAGGGCATTGGGGAAAATCTTGATTTTGTTGACCAGCATGATCCGGTGGTACCGGATTCTGCCTTTGCAAAGGATCAGTCCACCCGCCTCCCCTTGATCCAGGGGCCCATGGCCAATATTTCCGACAACGCCCAGTTTGCCGGCATGGTATTGGAAGCCGGTGCCCTTCCCTTTTTTGCCGTGGGAAGCCTGCCCTCAACCCTGGCCGATGAGATGATAAAAAAGGGGGCGGAAAAAATCGACAATTTTGGTGCGGGTCTGGTGGGCATTGAGGCATTTAATCCCATGGTCCATAAGCATCTGGACATGGTCAAAAAATACAAGGTGCCCTATGCATTGTTTGCCGGCGGCATTCCTTCCCAGGTGGTGGAATTGGAAAAGGCAGGCACCAAAACCTATCTGCACACCCCGTCGGTTTCCATGATGGAAAATGCCTTGGAGGCCGGGTGCCGCAGGTTCATATTTGAAGGGGGAGAGGCGGGCGGTCATGTGGGCTCATTGTCCAGCATGGTCCTGTGGGAAGTTGCCATCTCAAAGCTGATTAACACCTCCCGGGACTTGTCGGATATCTACCTGGTTTTTGCAGGGGGGATTACCACTGCATTTGCCTCTTTCTTCATCTCGGGTATGGCCTCTTTTCTGGCGGCCCGGGGGGCCAAAATAGGCCTTCAGGTCGGAACGGCCTATCTGTTCTCCCGTGAGATCGTTGATACAAAAGCCGTAAAAAAACAATACCAGGACATTATCATTGAAAAAGACGAAACCGTGGTCATCGGCAGAAGCCTGGGGCTTGCCTCCAGAACCGCCCCCACCCCCTTTGCAAGGGAGATGGTGGAACATGAAGCCCGGATGATCCGGAACAATGAGGATTTAACCCAGCGCAAACGCTCCTTTGAAAAACGCAATATCGGGTCCCTGCTCATCGGTGCCAAAGGGTTTTTGCCGGATTTTAAGCGTCCGGGCCAAGAACATTACACCTGGTTCGACGACAAGGAACACCGGGAAAAAGGTAATTTTCTGGTGGGCGACAGCCTGGCCTTTTTCAAGGGCCAGGTTTCCATCCAAGAGATTCATGACCAGTATTTTGAGGGCAAATCCCGCCTGTTTGCCCATCTGAATCAATTGGAGATCTTTTCCAGCCCGAAAAATAAGATTAAAGATGAGATTGCCGTTGTGGGCATCGGCTGTACCCTTCCCCATGCAGACACCCCGGAAATGCTCTGGGAGAATATCCTGAACAAAAAATATTCCATCAGTGAGATGCCGGAAACCCGTTTTGACAGAGGGCTGTATTACAATCCGGACCGAAAGGTGCAAGACACCACCTATACGATCCTGGCAGGACACGTGGATGATTTTAAATTTGACAGTGAACGGTTCGGTTATACCGAGGGAAAGGACAAGCGACTCTCCAGAAGCCAGAAAATGGTACTTTCAACCGCCTATAAAGCGGTGGAAAGTGCAGGCCTTCTGGGAGCGGATGACCAATTTGTCTGCCAGGACCCCCAACGGACAGCCGTGATCATTGCCACCTGTCTGTCCAACGAGCTGGGAAACGATATCCAGCTCAAATACTGGTATCCGGAGGTTCTCTCCATGCTGGAAAAGACCCCGGCATATGCCGGTCTTAGCGATAAAGACAAGGAAAAAATCAGCCGGGCCCTTCTGGAGGGAATGGAAGGGGAAAACAAGGGGTATGACCCGGTTCACGGCATCCTTTTAAACATTGAAGCCTCCCGGATTGCAAGGCATTTGGGGGCCCGGGGTGTAAATTATATCGTGGATGCGGCCTGCGCCTCTTCTGTTACCGCCATTGAGGCTGCGGCAGGAGAGCTTTTGTCCGGCGACCATGACCAGGTCATTGTGGGCGGGGTCAATACCCATCTGGCACCGGAATCTTTTATCGGGTTTGCCAAGATGGGAACCCTGTCGGAAAAAGGGTCTTATCCCTTTGACAGCCGCGCCGACGGTTTTGTTCTGGGAGAAGGATCCGTGGTCTTTGTCCTGAAACGCATGAAGGATGCCCTCCGGGACAAGAATAAGATTTTCGGGGTGATCAATGCCATTGGCGGCAGTTCAGACGGAAAGGGCAAGGCCATTGCCGCACCCAAC
>JAHIVS010000687.1 GCA_018816605.1 Pseudomonadota bacterium | reverse complement strand
TTAAGATTGACATTTACCTGGTCTCCTCAGACCTAATTAGAGCGAGGGGTTTTCTTGGTCTTTCTGAATTCTTGTGCGTATTACATCTATAAGAGAAATAATCGCCTTACCTGCTGGAGCAGCTTTATTGTCGACCATAAATGGCACCCCTCTGTTCATTGCGCTGGTAATTATTCGTTCTTCAAATGGTATAGCGACCAGAACAGGTTGTTTTAAACTTTCACCAACGCGTTCAGGTGAAATGGCGATGCGTTTATCATAGCGATTCATCACAAAGAGGATTTTTTCCCTTGCGATACCTGATGCATCAGCCAAAGTCAGGAATTGATTAGTGGTTTTAATGGAAGGAATATCTTGTGTTGTCAGCAAAACGATATAGTCTGCACTATCGAGACAGGCTTGAACAACTTCTGTGAGATATGATGTTGTATCAATGATGACGTAGTTGTAAATCTGTCTCATATAGGATAAAACCTTTGAAACAGGTTCGCCTTTATGAATGTCGTTTAAGTCTGGGTCTTTTGGGGAAGGCATCATGTGAAGGCCGGTTAATTTGTTTTCAACCATGACATCCTCAATTATCTCTGGGTCAAGGTCGTTAGCCCGATCAACCAAATCCAGGAGGGAGTTTTTGCCATGTTCATTCAAAAAGACAGCCACATTGCCGTAAAGCAGGTTTGCGTCCACAATGGCTACTTTATTGTCTTGTGTTTTTAGTCCAACACTCAGGTTAGTGGCAACAGTCGTACAACCAGCACCACCCTTGGGACTGTAGACGCAGATTATTTTCCCCATGGTCATCTGGGGCATACGCATCATCATCTGAGGTGATAAAGGGCCTGTCATTGCGTTCGGTTGAAAAATAGGTGTTTGTTTTAGTTTTTCTTCATGAGCCAGGTCACCAGCGCGCCGAATTGCGGCGGTTAACTCATCAATCATGGGTGGTTTGGTTAAAAAGTCGCGTGCGCCAGCCAGCATGGCTTTGCGCATGTAATTAGCATCATTTTGAACTGATAACACTACAATTTGAATATAAGGCACTTTTTTACGAATTGCTTCGGTGGCTGTGATGCCATCCATATCCGGCATGTTGATATCCATCACAATCACATCAGGCTTCAATTTTTGTGCGGATTCAATGGCTTCAATACCAGTTCTTCCAGTGCCTACAACTTCAATGGATGAATCAAATTGAAGCATTCGCAAGATCATTTCTCGCGATTCATCAATATCATCAACCACCACAACGTTAATTTTTTCTTGCGATGCCATTACGACTCCGGTTATTCAATGATCAGCTTCCTGTGCTAAGGTTGAATTAAGATATAGTCATTAAAACCGGGGTAGACAAGCGTGTCAACTCTGGGTTCGACATTATATGGAAGTTTCGCTGGTGAAATGATATTTTTCTGATCCATCACATATTGCAAGGTCACCGGATCTGTCACAATCACTCCTGCATCGCCTGCGCTGCGCAATGCCAATGAAAGCTTTGTGCCTGACAACAGTAAGTAATTAAGGATCAAAGTATCTTGAGGGGTTAAGATCAAAGTTACTGAACCTTCATAATCAGCATAGGAGGTTCCAACCACAGGAGTAGGCTCAACAGATTCTGGGATGGCAGTCGGAGCAGCCACTGGTTGAGTGGTCACGTCGCCAGTAAACATGCCAACTTTGAGAATTGGAGCATCCTGAATGATGGTTTGGCAAACCAGACGTGGGCGCTGCGCTTCAGAGGCTGAAACATAGATGAATGTATTAGTGCTTGCATCCAGTTCATAGCGACCATAATAATTCAAAGAACCAGCGGCGATTGCTTCAACTGATAGAGCATTTGTCATACCATATTCGGTAATTACCGCCGAATCAGCAGTATAAGATGCGGAACCTGGAGGAGCGAAGGTGGAATTTGTATTGTTTGGCAAACGAGTCTGGTAATCTGGATCCAGGTCGGTCAATAACATACAGCCTACGACCATCACATGGTCGCCTTTTTGAGGGGCGAAAGAGACACTGGTTTCAGGGCTTACAGGTATTGAAAAAGCTGTCATACCATCTGGAAT
>JAHIVS010000080.1 GCA_018816605.1 Pseudomonadota bacterium | reverse complement strand
GGGGGCTTATGATATCTCCTGCATGGAGGAGGGTTTTTCCTTTTTTAAGGGATTCTCCCTGGAATCGAATTCCCTTTCCCCATCCCGGATCATTCTTGCAGACAACATGGGCGTTGTCTTCCTCTGTGTCCTCCAGTTTTACAACGGTGTCAGCCCCTTTGGGTATCATCCCTCCGGTCATGATCCGGACTGCTTCACCCGCTTTCACAATGGCATTGCATGGGGTTCCGGCGGGTGATTCTCCGATAATTTTTAAGCGTACCGGGGTGTGGGGTGAGGCACCAGAAAGGCAGGTGTGGTGGACCGCGTAGCCGTCCAGGGCTGAAATGTCCGATGCCGGAAGGTCTTCCAGGACGATGATGTCTTCGAAAAGGGCTCTTCCCATTGCCTCAAGAAGGGGCACACTTTCCCGCCCCAGAACAGGGGTTGCTTCCACTATCAGTTTTTGCGTCTTTTTAAGATCAATCATGGAGAAGCCTTCCTGGGTTGGTTTGTATTTTAAACGGTTGTCAAAGGGTCATGGGGCGTTTGCCAGGGGAACAACTGGGCTTCCACCATGGTCCCGGCCCGAAGGGATGTTTCTCCTTCGGGAATGGCAATGACCCCCTGGGCACCTGCCATGGATTTTAACCGGCTGGTCAGCTTGAGGGGTGAAAAAAGGGTGCGCTCTCCCTGGGTTTCTAATTTGCCGTATACGAATTCGGTCCAGTCGATGTGGCGGCCCGTAAGTTGTTTTTCAAGGGTTACCATCATCCGGGGCAGGTATGTATTGGCATGACCCCCCAGTTTCAAAAGACCCGGGAGTGCAATCTTAAGAAAGGCTGTGAGATTTGAGGGCGGCCCTCCGGGAAGCAGAAAAACAGGCTTTTGGTCGAGCATCCCGAATCCTACGGGTTTTCCAGGACCCATGCGAATGGAATGAAATAGTTTTTTCCACCCCAGGGTGTCCAGGGTGTCGGCAACAAAATCCCGATCACCGGTCCATGCACCGCCGCTGGTGATGATGGCATCATGGCTGGCAATCACCTTGGCTATTTTCTTTGTGATGACCTGCCTCGTGTCGGTGAGGATGGAGAAAGTGGTGGGCATGCCGTATCCCCGGCACCATGCCTTTAACATTTCCATATTGCTGGCATATAGTTTTCCGTCGGGCAGGGGGTGTCCGGGAACGATCAGTTCATCGCCCGTTGCCAGAATGGCAACCCGGGGCCGGGGATAAACCTGTATCTTGCCATATCCGGCAGCGGCAATAATACCAATCATGCCGGGAGAAAGGCAGCTCCCCTTTGACACAATCAATTCACCGGTATGGACATCGGCCCCCCTGGGTAAAATATTCCGGCCGGGCTCCGCCGTATTAAAAACCGTCAGAATATCATCTTTTCGGGTGGTGAACTCTTCGGCAAGCACCGCATTGGCCCCCTTGGGGATTTTTGCCCCGGTCAGAATCCGAACAGCGGTCCCGGGGGTTAACGCTTCTCGGGTGGGATCTCCGGCAGCAGCTGTTCCGATGATTTTTAATGTGACTTGGGTTTGTGGGGTTGCGCCCTTGATTTCATCTGATTGAACCGCATAGCCGTCCTTCATGGAGGCATCAATGGAGGGGGAATCCACCCGGGAACAAAGATCTTCAAGAACCACCCTGCCCAAACCCTCGGCAAGATGAACCACCTGGCCGCCCCCCAGGGGGGATATCGTTTCAAGCGTCAGGTGCAGCGCCTGTTCGTAGCCCATCAATTGTTCTCTGGCCATTGTTTCTCCCATTAGATTGTGCCGTGTTGGCACCCTTTTTTAGTTTTTCTGTGACATGCGTGAAAAGGTGGTGCCGATATTTTCCAGTCCGAATTTGTCGATCAACGAATTCAATCCGGCCTCCAGCTCATTTAACTCAATTTGTTCTTCAACCTCCGCTTCCCTTTCTTCATAAATCAGAACATCATTGAGGCACCACTCCACACACAAAGGCGTCTCTTCTCCTTCACACATGTCGCATTTTAAGGGGAGCCCTGTATCCGGTTCCCTGAAAAGATTTCTGGAGGGGCAGGTCGCTCGGCAGAAAGCGCACTCGTCATATTCCTTTCCGTCGATAATATATTTGTCCCTGCCGTTGCATTCGGCAGGGGTATACTCTCCTGCAAAGATGGGCAGCCAGATATCTTTTAGGCGGTGGGTGGTGATATGGATACGGGCGGCTGCCGGATTAACGCTTGAGTATGCCGGTTGGGCGTGGAAGGCGGAACAGACGATTTCACAGGTCCGGCACCCATTGCATTTATCCGCATCAATTTTGATGGTTTTGATTTTTTTTTTGATTTTAGGCATTTTTTAAAATCCCCCTCTCTTCCAGGTCCTTTGCAACATGGGCCAGGCCTAATTCTTCCAAAGTTTCTTTCGTGGGAACCCCATCATAATTCCAGCCCTTAAAGGTGTAATAATGGGTCAAAAGATCTTCTTCAAGTTCTGGAAATCGATGCTTCCAATGATCCTGGGGCGGACGTTCATCGGGCCTTTTCATGCCCCTTGTGTTGTTAAACGCCCGGTGAAGGTTCCGGCTTCTGCTGACAATTTTCTTCAAATCCTCTTTGTTCACATCCATGCCGGTGGCCGCCGAGACCAATTTGGGGTAATTGTGGACGTGGTAGGGGGGCTTGAGGCAGAAGGACCCCATGCCGCAGCAGATTCCCAGGGCATCATCAATGTTGTGGAGCATCTCCATCCAATCCACAATTTCCGATGCGATTTGGGGAGTGGGGTAATGGGGATTGGAGTGTTCTCCCCGGGGTTCCCAGTCGATGAAATATTGTTTAAAACGATCATTGGGAAGCTGGGGCCAGTCGGCGACAAAGCTTTCTCGCTTTTCTTTTGTGGGGAAAGCCGCCTGGGGCCAGTTGCCTTCAATCTGGGTGATACTGATTTTTTCATTGGTGGCATACATCAGGTAATACATGGGATCCAGCATTCCCAGTTTGATATTCATCTGTTCGTGCTTTTTTGTGGTGTTATGGTCAAAGGCCTCAGCCCCCTTGCCGATCCTCCGGGCCGCCCAATAGGTGCCGTCGGCCAGAATGTCGCCAATTCCCTCCCTTCGTGCAACCCGGTCCAGCAGCCAGAAGAATCTGCCTTCATTGTCCTTGGGGCATCCTTCAAAATCGGTATCTGTCAGAATACCGGCTTCATAGAGTTCAACACCAAAGGCCAGGATCTGGGGGGTTGAAAAGGAGTCCAACCCATACTCAAAGGCGCGCTTGCAGATTCGCCAGGTAAAATCGAGGTCATCCACATAGGCCGCCATTGCATAGGTCAGTTTTGAAAAACATTTTATCATGTAATTGGGGACATCTTTGTGGGAAATCAGGGCCCCGCATTGCTGGGGACAATTAAAGCAGCTGATGAACCGCTTGATGGCGTCTGTTTGACTTTTTGTCCAACTGTCCTCAATCTCCTTGGTCCAGAAGTCTCGCCGCCGGGTCCGGGCATTACCCCAGGCAAAACTTTCCGTATGCCATTTTTCATCGACATGTTTCATCATCTGGGGTGATCCGATACCGGAAAGGATGGGCATCACTTCTGGAATGGGGTTTTCATTTCGAAAGTTTATATATTGGGTGATTTTTTTCATTTCGTCCATGAATTGGGCGCCCCGGGCAAGGTTTATCGATTTTGTCCCCCGAACGGCCACCGCCTTTATTCGTTTGTCTCCCAACACCGCCCCGCCCCCGCCTCTGCTGGAGCTGGATCGGGACTGCTCAATGGAGGCGGTAAAGCATCTGTTTTCCCCGGCCAGGCCAATGGCGAGCACCTGAATATCGGGGTCGTTCAGTTCCTGCCTTATGAGCTCCTGGGTTTCAATGGCGCCCTTTCCCTGCAAATGGGCGGCATCCCGGATTTCCACCTGATCGTTGTGTATCCAGATATAAATCAGTTCCGGGGACTTGCCGCGAACGATCACTTTGTCATATCCGGCATATTTCAATTCCGCTGACCAAAACCCCCCCATCATTGGATACGCCAGTAAATCGGTCTGGGGAGAAATGAAGCTGATAAGGGTGCGGTTGGCGCTGAAAGCAGGGGTCCCGCAGAGGAGTCCGGTGCTGAAGATTAATAGATTCTCCGGATCAAATGCCCGGGTTTCAGGGGGAACTCTGTCATAATGTATCTTAACACTGGTGCCCAGGCCCCCCAGATAAAGCGCCATAAGTTTTGGATCGGTTTCCACCCGTTCGATGTTGCCACGGGTTAAATCAATTTCCAGGTTATATCCTGTTTCGGCGTATCTTATCATTGCTTCTCTCCATTTATTACCGTTGTTGTCATTATCGCTATGTCGATATTGACACAACCATTATATAGCGACTAAATAACTACAATATAGCGTTGTGTCAAGGAAAATATAGGGCGAATAAAAATATAATTTGTCTCCCCCCAGGGGTGTCTTCACTTTGGAAAAAGGCGTTTTTCGGTGCTAAAATAGAAAGGATCTGATCCCTAAATCAGGCGCCATAAGAATTGTATTCCGTTGCTAAATCCACCCCACCTATGATAAATATGGCAACTTGGATTATTGCTGATAACTTTGATAGAGGTGAATGTCATTAAATGCGTGGGTTTAATCTATCCTCTGGTACTTGGATACCAGAGATAAGATGAAAAGTATCCGTTGGATCTTAATTCTTTCGCTTGTGGGGGTACTGGTCTGTGGCGGTTTGTTTTACCGGCATTTTTCAGGGTTTAATACAATTGTGAAGGAAAAATTTGAAGGTAGACTCTGGGAGTTGCCCGCAAGGGTCTATGCCCGTCCCCTGGTCTTATATCCCGGTATGGAGCTCTCGGCGAACATGCTGGAAAAAGAACTTGTTCTCATGGGGTATCAAAAGGAACTTGCTTCAAAAGATCTGGATGCACCGGGAAAATACACCCGAATCGGGAACCGCTTTCATCTTTTTTGTCGACCCTTTGATTTCGGGGATAAGAAAAAATCATCCCATGGGCTTTTCCTGGAAATTGAACAAAACAGGGTTGTGACATTGAAAGATCCTGATAAACCGCTTGTTCCAATGGTGCAGCTGGCCCCGGTTCTTGTGGGCAGTTTTTATCCAACGTCCAAAGAGGACCGGATTCTGGTGGATCTTGAAACAATGCCC
>JAHIVS010000624.1 GCA_018816605.1 Pseudomonadota bacterium | reverse complement strand
TCGGCTGGATCCTCCCGGACAAAACCGTCAAAGGGGGTACCGGATGGGGAGTGGAACTGGGAAAACTATTTAACCGCCCCATTTTTGTCTATGAACAGGACCGCAAGGCATGGTTTTCCTGGATCGACAATTCCTGGCAGCTGGTCACCCCGGTTATCTCCCACAAAACCTTTGCCGGAACAGGAACCCGAAATCTGACCGAAGATGCCAAAAATGCCATGGCAGATCTGTTTGAAAGATCTTTCAGATAATCTTCTTTTCAAGGATGCCGATCCGGGTTCTTTGCCCCTTTTATAGGGCGGCCCGGACCTGTATCCAAGAAAAGCGTTTCTTCCTATGATCCAAAGCATCCTCGACAACGACCTGTATAAATTCACCATGCAGCAGGCCGTCCACATGCTGTATCCCCGGGCCCAGGCAGAGTATGAATTTACCAACAGGGGGGCCACCTCTTTCCCCGAAGGATTTGCCCAAAGGGTCAGACAAGCGATTGAACAAATGGCAGGGCTTTCATTGTCAAAGAACCAGAAGGTCTACCTTGAAAAGACCTGCTGTTTCCTCACGCCTGTTTACCTGGAGTACCTGGAATCCTATACCTTCAACCCGGACGAGGTAGTCCTCGGACAAGAAAAGGGTGCTTTTTTTTTAACCATAAAAGGTCCCTGGTACAGAACCATTCTCTGGGAGGTCCCGTTAATGGCCATCATCAGCGAGACTTTTTTTTCCATGACGGCACCGGCCACCCTTTCCCGTGAGCAAATAAAGGCTGTAAACCGGAACAAGGCCGCTGTAATGGCCGCAAACAAGATTTGTTTTGCCGACTTCGGCACCAGGAGGAGATTCTCATCGGCTGTCCATGAAATGCTGCTCACCGATATCTTAACCCATTCCAACCACACCCTCATGGGAACCAGCAATGTCCATTTTGCCAGAAAATTCAACCTTACCCCCCTGGGGACCCTTGCCCATGAATGGTTCATGTTCCATGCCGTGGTGGGCGGATACCAGATGGCCAATACCCTTGCCCAGGAGGCCTGGGTCCGGGTTTTTAAAGGTGCCCTTGGCATTGCCCTGGCCGATACCTATACCACGGATGTGTTTTTATCCTCCTTTGATACCCGCACGGCAAACCTCTTTGACGGGGTGCGCCATGATTCCGGTGACCCCATTGCCTTTGTAAAAAAACTTGTCCGCCATTATAAAGCGCTTCATATCGACCCTGCCACCAAAACCATTATCTTCTCCGACGGCCTTGATATGGATAAGGCCCTTGCCATTCACGCCGAATGCACCGGAAAAATCCGGGATGCCTATGGGATCGGCACAAACCTAACCAATGATGTGGGGGTGACCCCCCTGAACATGGTCATTAAACTCTCCCGGTGCCGGATCCGTCCGGAAAGGCCCTGGCAGCACGCGGTAAAACTTTCCGATGACAGGGGAAAGCATACGGGGAACAGGGAAGAACTTGACGCCTGCATGAAAAGATTAAACCTGCATGGGGAGAAAAGGTAAATTAAGTTGCGAAAATAGTTAAAAAAAGATATTCATATGGGTATGGGGCTTGATTTAATTGGGCAATTGTATTTTCATCCTGACTGGATACCAATATCCATGTTCACATAGAGACCATTGCGCAATCCATATCAATCACAAGATCGCATTTTTCCGGGTGGCCGGAAAATACAATGGAAGCGACTTTAAAAAACAGAGGTGTACTTCAGTGGAACCTGCAGATGAAAAACCTGTTATTGCCGTAATTGACGATGAAGACCAATGGCTGAAAGCCTATAAAAGGATGTTCCGAAGCAGCAACTATTCCATTGACACGTATTCAGATCCCAGGGTGTTTCTGGACACGATAGAAAAATATCCGGACCGGTTTGCCGGCATCCTTTGCGACATCAATATGCCGATCCTGAACGGGCACGAGGTGTTTGAAGCGGTTAAAAAAAACAAGCGCACCGAGAACATACCGTTTCTGATTGTTTCAGGCGTCTTGACACAAGGTCAGAATCTATCCAAAGTCCAGGCAACCGCATATGTTTCAAAAATGGATGTTGACCTTCGGAAAAAAATCTTTGATGAGTTGATAGAGGTTGTTGAAAACTGGCCAAAAGTAGAGGAGTATTTGCAGGGTCAAAATGTTTCAAAAAAAGATATAGACTTCTTTTGTCAATTTTTTATTAATTACCAAAGGGTCTTCAACGAAATTTTAGGCTATGTCCGTCAAATGGAACAGGCCTGTGTCAATTCCGATGATCACGCCATTGCCCAGATTTCCAAAAATTGTATGGCGTTTATGGACGACATCCACAACAAATGCATGGGCATCATTTCATTGATGCAGGAAAGCCCTGAAAAAACAAGCTTTGTCAGAAAAGTTTGTGCCCGGGGCAGGTCCAGCCTGAACATGCTCCAGAATTTTCAGTATATACTTTCCGAAGAGACCTTATCCCAAAATGGATTCCAGAATTTTTTAGACGATTGCCGGGAAAGCCTTGAAAAAATCATTATTGGAACAGAGAGCGGGTATAGTCTCAGGGAATAATGCCCGTCACCCCCACCTGATTATTCCAACCCGGATTTAACGCCATATCCGGCAAACCGCTGCTGATATTCTTTTGGGCGCAGACCCGTCAGACGGACAAAAATTTTCCTGAAAAAAGAGATATCCCCATACCCGACCTGGTCGGTGATTTGACTGAAGGTCTGGAGCCCTTCCTCCAGAAGCATTTTGGCGGTTTCCACC
>JAHIVS010000623.1 GCA_018816605.1 Pseudomonadota bacterium | reverse complement strand
CCTGGGTTATGCATTCTTTTTCCCGGACCTCAAGGGCTGCAAGTTCGCAGGAAAGCGCCCGGGTGGCCGTCTCATCCAGGAATTCCACCACATCCGCCTTTGCCAGCAGCAGATCCAGGGGCTTTTTCTCCTCCACCATGCGCTGGTAGGTCTGCCGGGAAATCTCCCCGTAAATTTCGGTGCCGGTCAACTCTTCCAACAATTCGGCCCGCTCATTGGCATTGGCGTTTAAAAAGGCTGCAAACCCTCCCTGGGCAAGGAGGATGGATTTGGTAAACCGACCGAAATCAAGTCCGGTAATACTTTTGATCTGTTTGAGTTTGTCTGCGATCTGGCTTGCGAGAATGGTGCCGGATCCGTCTGCCAGCTCGACCTGGGGAGATTGAAGCCGCCCGTCGGGCTGGTTCCGGGACCTGCGTTGGGACCAGAAGGCCCGGTAGGGTTTGTTGTGTACGGAAAATTCCACCTCTGCCAGGCAGTCGCCTGTGTGGCGGGTCATGATCTCGTTGCTGCCCGTAGAGACAATCAGCCGGGGGGTCTGGTGGTAAAGGGCCAGGCAGATGGCGTCCAGGATAGAGGTCTTGCCGGCACCGGTGGGGCCTGTGATGGCAAAAAGGCCCTGGTCTGCAAATTCCGGGGAGGTGAAATCGATCTTCCATTCCCCTTTCAGGGAATTGATGTTCTTAAACCTGAGGCTTAAAATCTTCACGGCAGCTCCCCCTGCTCAACCTGGGACAAGATCTCTTTGAACAGGTCCAGTAATCCTTCCTTTTGCCGGTCATCCATCTCTTCCTTGGCCAGGCGCCGCAAAAACACCTCACGGGGTTTAAGCTCCTCCAGCTTTTCCTTTGATGCTGTGATAAGGCCCGGTTCATGGGCCTTGGGTTTCCTGCGGATGCGCAGCAGCTCAATGGGCCTGTCCTGGGCGTCTATCAGGGTCTGGACCCGGGTCACAAGATCGGTCAGATAATCATCGGTTGCAACCACAACCTCCAGCCACATGGATCTTTCCCCTGTTGGAACCGCAAGGTCTTTGATGGCCTGTTCAATTCTTTCCAGATCCCCCTGGACACAGGCAAGCGTTCTGAAACAGGGAATGGGGATCGGGCAAATTTTTGGTACGCCTTCTTGGGCAAAGTCCACCTGGAGCACCTGCTTTTCCTGTTTGGCCTCGTCAAAGCTCAGGGGAATGGGGGAACCGGAATACCTTATATGGTCCGCGCCCTTCACCCGTTGGCCGTGGTGGAGATGGCCCAGGGCAATATAATCGGCCAAGGGGAACTTGCCAGCCGGAAACGCGTCCAGGGCTCCGATATAAATCTCTCTCACCGATTCAGAAGTGCTACCCCCCACCATGGTCAAATGGCCCGTGGCAATGATGGGCAGTTTTCCGCCCAGGGTCTCCTGCAGGTCACAGGCAGCAGAAAAAACCTGATCATAAAACGATGCAATCGCCTCAACCAGGGCCTGTTTCTTGTCCTGGCCCGACTGGTCGGCAAGGCTTGTGACAAGGTCCCTGGGACGGATAAAGGGCACGGCACAGAGAAGAGCCCCGGGCCTGCCGTCCCTGTCCCTTAACACCAGAACATGGTCTTGGGGAACCTTTGTGATACTGCCCACAACCCGGGTGTTCAAGCAGGCCAGAAGCTCCCGGGCTTCGTTGAGGGTGGCGGCGGAATCATGATTTCCCCCCAGGATCACGGTCACGGCGCACCCGGTCTGTTGAAGGGAAACAATAAAATCATTGTACATGGCCCTTGCGTAGCTGGGCGGGGTACCGGTATCAAAAATATCCCCTGCCACCACCAGGACGTCTGCCCGGGACCGGGAGATAAGGGCCAGGAGCCAGTCCAGGAATGCCCTGTGTTCGGGTTCCCGGCTTTTTCCCATAAAATGCTGGCCCAGATGCCAGTCCGAGGTGTGTATGATTCTCATTATTTCAGGTCTTTAAGGTTTATTTCCAATTTATATTCAGAAGATTCCACATCCCGTTTCACGCCAAACCCAAGCTTTTGACCCAGGGCCAGCATGGCGGTGTTGGTTGAAATAACCGGACCTGAAATCTGTTTGAGACCATATTTTCTGGCAGAGACCAGGGCCCGTTTGAACAAAATGGTTCCAACCCCCCTTCTTTGCCAGTCGTCGGCAAGGACCAGGGCAAATTCGCCTTTTTCTCCGGCCGGATGAAAAACAATCCGGGCCACCCCCACTATTGATTTTTTGTTATCCGAACCCGCAAAGGCGACCAGTGCGATTTCCCGGTCATAGTCTATCTGGGTCAGCCGGATAAGCATGGTTTTCGAGATGCGTTTGATGGGAGAAAAAAACCGCAGGTAAACGGTTTCAGGAGACAGGTTGGAAAAAAAGTCGATCATCTGATCTGCATCTCCCGGCCGCACCGGCCGCATGAAAATCTTTTCCTTGTCCCGGGTGACAAACTCGGATTCCTGCCACCAGGGATAGGGGCTGATCACCAGGTGGCCTGCAGACCGGATCCGGGTTTTTTCCACCACGGCCCGGGCATGGGTCACCGTCACCCGGCCTTGGTGAACCTGAATGGGATTCAGCTCCAGGCTCCTGATGCCGGGGAAATCGGTCACCAATCGGCTGATACGGATGAGCATCTCTTCCAGCTCAGAAATATCAAGGGCCCGGATCTGTTTATATCCCTGAAAAACCATGGATATTCGTGTGGCCTCCAATGTCCTGGCGGCCAGTATCCGATTCAGGGGCGGCAGGGCCAGGGCTGTGTCCCGGACCACTTGGGTCATGCTCCCCCCCATTCCAAACCGTAATACCGGCCCGAACAGGGGATGGTTCTCCATGGAGATCTGCAATTCATAATCAGGTGTTGCCAGGGCTTTTTTCGGGTCCACATGGATCCCGTAGGCGGCCAGCAGATCCCGTGCAAGAAAAGCACACGGCTCTTTTTGGGCCAATGCGGCTTTAACCGCCCTGACGGCAGCCGGCCGATGGATATTCAGCCGTTTATCGGTTTTATCCGGGATCTCCTGGAGCATTTCGATATTCCGGCCGTATTGGTACAGATTCACAAAGGCCTGGACTGCCCGCTCCGGGGTTTCATAGGAAATGATCTTGTTCTGGTTGAAAATGGTCCGGGATTTATCAGAGTTCAGCCCTCCCATCCATGCCGTGAATACCGGAAAGGGGGTTGTTTTCAAAAGATCCACCAAGGGTCTTGCAAGGGCAGTGGAATCATAGGTGCCCACAGGAGAACTCAACAGCAGCAACCCGTCTATTTCAGAAGCCTGGATACAGGTTTCGGCCACCTGAATATACTTTTCAGGAGCGGTTTCCTGGAGCACTTCGATGGGGTTGGTTCGCCGCCATCGATCCCCAAGCAGGCCATCCAGGGCCGTGATGGTGGAAGGGGTTAATGCGGCCGGTTTTATCCCCAGATTTGCCAGGGCATCAACGGCCATCACCCCTATTCCCCCCGCATTGGACACAATGGCCAGACGGGATCCCCTGGGCCGTTTCTGCTTGGCCAGAAATTTGGCACAGTCAAAAAGGGCATCGAACCCATGTACCCTCAGAATTCCGGCCCGTTGGAATATGGCATCATATATTGCATCTTCACCCGGATCGGACCCGGATCCTGCCCGGCCGGATTTCATGGCAATAATGGGCTTGACCCTGGAAACCGCCCGGGCAGCACTCATGAATTTGCGAATGTTCTTTAGGGACTCCACATACATGACAATACTTTCCACCTCATTCAGGGAACCCAGGTAGTCGATCATGTCGGCAAAATCCACATCCAGTTTTGACCCGAGGTTGACAAAATGACTGAAGCCCACATTCTCCCGCATGGCCAGATCCAGAACTGCGGTGCAGACAGCACCACTCTGGGATAGGAAGGCAATTTTACCGGGCAGGGGCAGCTGGTGCATAAAACTTGCGTTAAATCCTGACAATGTATTGATAAGGCCCACGGAATCAGGACCGATAACCCTGATTCCCGTGTCCTGAACCGTCTGCCGGATGGAATTCCAAAGGGGGTTCTCCTGATCGCCCGATCTGATCGGCCCGGCTGAGATCACCACAACCCCCAAAATTTTTTTTTCGCTGCAGACACTGACAAGATCGGGAACCTGGACCATGGGGACGGCTATCACGGCCATGTCCACATCAGGCCCCAGATCCTGGGCACGGGTTAAGGCAGACATTCCCATCACACTTTCGTATTTGGGATTAACCGGAAAGAGCTTGCCCTTAAACCCGGCCAAGACAAGGTTGGTCATGATGGAAGCCCCCACACTGCCCTTTTTTTCGCTGGCACCGATCACGGCGACAGATCTGGGGTTGAGGATATGATGTAGGTTCAGGGTGGTCATGGGACAAATCTAGTATGGGCCGAAGAACTTGTCAACCCTATTTTCAAAGCCTGACCGTCTGGGCCGCCGGCTGCTCTCCCAACACTCCATTGATGGGGTTGGCAGATTCTTTATTCTGACCGGGCTTTGGCAGATAACCGGCAGGCAGATGGTAAGTCTTGTGCCCACCCCACAGATCACAAACGCACATGCAGCAGCCAATGAAGTTTTTTGGAATTCCTGCTGGCAACCGCCCGCAAGGGTTTAAACAGGATAGTCTTGTAAAGGCCGACTTTTTCTTTTATAATGCGCACCATATTTTTCATACTTAAGGCACCTAATAATGACATAGGAACACATCATGAATTTATTAAAAATATCCATTGGTAAAAAACTGTTTATCAGCAGCCTTATTTCAGTTGCCAGCATCCTGCTGCTTATTTTTATCAGCATCTTCTTTTTCGGAAAAATCAAGGATGTTGGAAAGATCAAGGAAACCGCCTTGAATTATGAGATAAAAGTAAAAACGGTTTCCATTGAATTTTCCAAATATCTGGAAACCGGAGAAAAAGCCCATTACGATACCGTAAAGACGCTTTTTATAAAAATACAGTCCACCGACAGCACCATCGGGAAACTCTACCGGTTTTTCAAGCAGGGAGATTCGGTTGACCAGGCCATTGAAAAGCTGATCAAAACCTCTTCAGACCCGGAGGCCCTCAAAAAAGCCGCAACCCTTGTGAGTTCCCTGATGGGAACAGAGCTGGCTGAAAAATTGTCCCAGGCCGGGGATGCGGAGAGCAAACTGACATCCCAATGGATGGAATTGATCGACCAATACGTTCTTACGGAGGACGTCCAGGCAAAAAAACAGCTCATCACACAGATTCGTGCCATGGAAGACGCAATCCCCGATTCCCTGGGAGCATTCCATGAAATCATGGTTGAAGTTGCCGATTATTTTGCTTCAAAAATCCGAAGGGTGTTTATTATCATCGGATCGGCTGCCCTTATTCTCATCTGTGTTCTTGCCTTTTTCATTACCCGGTCCATCACCCACCCGTTAAACCTGACCGTCGCTTTTGTAAAAAACATTTCCAATGGAAATCTGCACGAACAGCTTGAAATTCAGAGCAAAGATGAACTCGGCCACATGGTTGAAAACATGAATACCATGAACAGCCGTTTAAGAGAGATGATCACAGAAGTCAAAAACGGTATTGACCAGATCAACACCTCTGCAACAGACCTGACAGCCCTTTCGGACCAGGTGTCGGGTTCGGCGGGTCTCAATGCGGAAAAGGCGACCAAGGTGTCGGGTGCTTCGAAAAAAATGAGCTCCAACATGGCGGCTGTGGCCGGCAACATGGAATCTTCCTCCAGTAATATCCATTCCGTTGTCACGGCCGTTGAAGAGATGACCGCCACCATCAATGAAATTGCCAAAAATACCGAACAGGCGAAAATGATTTCCGATAGGGCGGTTGATCAGTCCAAAATTGCCAGGGAACAAATGGCAACACTCGGGCAGGTGGCTGCCGCCATTGGTAAAATTACAGAAACCATATCCGACATTTCCGAACAGACAAATCTATTGTCCTTGAATGCCACCATTGAGGCTGCCCGGGCCGGGGAAGCGGGCAAGGGGTTTGCCGTTGTTGCCAATGAAATAAAGGAACTTGCAAAACAGACAGCTGTTGCAACATTGGACATCAAGCAACAGATAGAGGAGGTTCAATCCGCCACCCATTCTTCTGTTGATAAAATTGAGCAGATCTCAAAGATCGTGGTCGAAGTCAGTCAGACCACAACTACCATTGCAACCGCCATAGAAGAACAATCCATTGCCACAAGGGAAATTGCCCAAAACATTGCAACGGTTTCACAGGGGATTACAAATTCCAAAGATAACGTTGCCCAGAGCTCCCAGGCGGCCGGAGAGATTACCTCTTCCATCTTGGAAGTGCATCAGTCAACCGACGACATGAAGAACAGCAGCACCCAACTCAAACAAAGCGCCCTGGGATTGTCCAGCCTTGCGGAAACCCTGAAACAGATGATCGGACGGTTTACCGTTTAAACGCCCGAGGCCATGACCGGATGCAATTGCTATGTTTACGAAAAATATATTCAAATTTGCCACAAGGCCTTTTCAGGCATGTT
>JAHIVS010000622.1 GCA_018816605.1 Pseudomonadota bacterium | reverse complement strand
CATTGTCCCCGATATAAAGCCCGTTCAACAATTTGTCCAGTCCTGGCATCCCGGATGATACCTGTTTTCTTTTGATGGTCATGCTCGCTTCCTTGATGGCTGTTTTGCCGGTGTTTTTTCTCTCCATAAAAGGGGAGAAAGCAAATTTGTGCAAACGAGCTTAAGAATAAAAGAATTGGGCGAAAGTGTCAACTTTTGGCAAAGGACGCCCGCAATTCACTGTGGGAAGATATGAACATGCCGGAAAATGGGTTTAACAGCAATTAATTCTTGAATAAACCGATTCTTTGTGTGAAGGAATCCATAATACAAGTCGTGCAATTGTTCGTTTGTAAAGGGCTTAAGAGAAACAATCTAAAGGAGCCTGTTTGAAAAAGGAGTCGGAGATTGGGAAAGCAGAAATTATCGGCAGTGGTGTTTGACTGTGACGGCGTGCTGATTGAAAGCAATGCGGTCAAAACCATGGCATTCGGACAGACCGTGGCAAAATTCGGACAGAAGGCCATGGATCAGTTGATGGACTATCACAGGAAACACGGAGGGATCAGCCGGTTTAAAAAATTTGAGTGGTTCTACCGTGAAGTGGTTAAGGCTCCTTTGTCCGATGAAATGATGGATGCGCTGAGTGGAAGGTTCTCGGCACTTTGCTATCAAGCAGTTTTAGATGCCCCCATGGTTGTCGGTGCAAGACAGAGCCTGGATCTGTTGTATGACAGACTGCCAATGTTTGTGGCATCCGGCACACCTGAAAAAGAACTTAGGGAGCTTCTCACGAAAAAAGGGCTGGCACAATATTTTAATAGCATTTCGGGAACACCGCCTGAAAAGCAATCCCTTTTAGAGTGTATTATCACTGAAAACAATTTGAATGCTGCAGAGGTCCTGATGGTGGGAGATGCCACAACAGATATGGAGGCTGCACTACACTGCAATACGCTGTTTTACGGCCGTGGGGAACAATTTGCAAAAGACAATGTCCCGTGGAGCGAAAATTTAATCGGCCTTATTGATTATCTGGCTTGTACTTTTAACATATTTTAAATAATGGACAAAAGGAACGCGCATGAAAATAGGCATAATGAACAACCCGTCAAAATCAATCTATGAAGAGACCGCGTTCTGTGGAAAAGCCGGTTTCGACTTTTTGGATTTAACCATCGAAGGTCCTGACGCCACCACGGTTGATATTGATAGATTGAGGCCGATCCTTGATTCCTATGGCTTATTTATCACCGGGCATACCGACCCCTGCCTTCCACATGCCTATCCAATCCAGGGAGTCCGGGATGCTTGTCTTAAGGAGCTGGAGAGATGTGCAGGGATATTTTCCGCCCTGGGGGCAAAGGTGATGAATATCCATCCCTGCTATTTTTGTCCGCCAGCCATGGGAAAAGATTTGGTCTCATTCCAGATAGAGGGATTACAACCCATTGTTGAAATGGCGGCATCCTATGGGCTTACAATGGTATTGGAAAACTATAAAGCCCCTTTTGACCGAGTTTCCACCTTTAAAACCTTACTGAGGGAAGTGCCGGGGTTAAAACTGCATCTGGATTTCGGACACACAAACTTTGGTGTCGATAATTATGAGGTTTTTTGCGGAGAACTGGGAGAGCACATCCAGCATGTTCACTTTTCTGACAATCGATCAAGATCCGATGATCACATGCCCCTGGGTGTGGGAACCGTGAATTGGGAGAAAGCCGTGAATTCATTAAAGGCAACCGGTTACAATGGTACCATTACCTTGGAAATCTTCTGCAATGATCTGATGCAACACAAATATCTGGATTTGAGCCGGGAGTTGATTCAGGAACTCTGGGCGTAGTATCCGTCTTTTTCCAACGGCCATGGAGGCCCTTAGTCAAGCGCCCCATGTTCTTTTGCGGTCTTGATCCAGTGTTCGGCAAGTTCAAAAGGATCTGCGCCCAGACCCCGGCCAAGGTGTAGCGCAAGTCCCATTATCAATGTCGATCCTTGAGAAAAATCGGTGAGCTTGTCCAGTGTGCCGAATGATGCTTGAATTTTCGACAAGAGCTGCTCGTAATGCTGGCCGGAAAACGCCAGGGGATCATCAAACCCTTTCAACCCAGGGATCATCAGCCGGTCGACCCACTCATGCCCCAGCCGTTCGGCCAATTGTTCGGGTGCTTCTTTACCCATCGCACGCCAGAGACGCAATGTCTGCGTGTCACCCGATTCGGCCAAACCAGTTTCCAGCAAAAGGACGAAAGCCTCATCCGCTAAATTTTGCATCAGTTCCAGATACTTATCCTGGGCCATTTCGAAGCGCTTGGTGGACTGTCCTTCTACGTAAGCGGCAACACTTAATTGGGGGAGATCCAATACTTCCGGGCACCCGTCCAAACAGGGGAAAACACCTCCCTGGTGGATGTAGTACAATTTATCCCCCTGCCTCTGGCGACCCAGAGGATATAACCGGCAGGCCAATGGGCGCCCCAGATGCACGCTGCATCCAAAATCAGGTATATACTGGCTGCAGGCCACCTGCTGTCTCCAGCCGGGTGCCCCGTCAAAGCGCAAATGGATGCCACCAAAATCGCAGTAACGATCACGAAATTCCTTCGGGGTCAGTTTCTTTGCTTCAGCCAGACACGCAAGTTCCCAGGGGTTCAGCCTGACCGTTTTGGCATGACAGCAGGTACCTGTTCGTGAACAGGTAAGCGGCAGTTTATCAGAAAGGGTGAGTTGGGTCGTGACGGACATTGGGGATTTTCCTTTTGTATT